>NZ_JACCSO010000420.1 GCF_013812955.1 Nannocystis sp.
TGGCATGGGTGGGCATGCGAGCGGCCGACTGCCGCTGCACGGCGTCCCAGGACAGCACGATGTCGCCGAGCGGGACGCCCATCGCCGCGAGCTCGTCGCCGTCGACGCCAGGGGGCCGACCCGGAAACGAGAGCACGTCGGTGGGCTTGTCCTTGCCCATGTGCGCGGCATTGAGCCGCTGGATCTCCGCGTCGTCGACGACGCTCACGGTGATGCCGGACAGATCCTCGAGGGCCACGCCGACCCGTCGGGCGGCCCGGCGCAGTCGGCGCGCGAGCAGGCGGAGGGTCGAGCGCGAGACCCGGGTCCGCAGCGCCGGCCACAGCTGCCAGGTGATCGCCGGTCGGGCGCCGAGAGACCCCGCGCCGAGCTCGTCCTCCACTTCGGCATCTTCGGCCAGGTCCTCGAAATCATTACTTTCGTCGAGGTCGTCGCTCGCATCTTGGGTGGGGTGTTTTTTCATGGGACACGCAGGCCGAGGCGCTCGTAGACGCGGGCCTCGATGAAGAGGGAGAGCACGTCGCGGTCGACCTTTCCGGCGGCGACCTCGGCGTGGAGGATGTCGAGGGCGCGGGCCACCGGGACTGCGCGCTTGTAGGGGCGATCGGCGGCGGTCAGGGCGTCGAAGATGTCGCTGACGGTCATCAGCCGGGCCTGGAGCGGGATCTCGAGGCCCGGGAGGCGGGAGGGATAGCCGGTGCCGTTGAGGTACTCGTGGTGCTTGCCGGCGATCTCCGGGACGCGGGACAGGGCGCGGCCCCAGGGGATCTTGATCAGGAAGTTGTAGGTGTGGCGGACGTGGCTCTCGACCTCCTCGCGCTCGGCGACCGTCAGGCTGCCGCGGGGGACCAGCAGCGCGGCCAGCAGCTCGTCGTCGAGGAGCGCGAGCTCGCGGCCGCCGGCGTCGGTGAAGCGCAGGGCGGCGACCTCGTGCACGAGCAGGCTGACCTGCTCGGGGAGGATCGTCGGCTCGTTGGCCTGCAGCACCACGGCGCGCCAGGCGTCGATGCGGGCGAAGTCGGCGGCGAGTCGGGCCAACGCGGCCGGCTCGTCGGGTGAGCGACCGGCCCGCAGCTGGGCCTCGAGCCAGCGCAGGCGGGTGGCGGTGCGCAGGTGCTCGAAGCGCTCGAGCACGCGGTCGAGCTGGCCCTCGTGCAGCTTCTTGGCCTTGATCAGGACCTGCTCGCGGACCCCGACCTTGCCGAAGTCGTGGAGCAGGCCGGCGTACTCGATCTCCCGCAGCTCCTGGCGGCTGAAGCGTTGGGCGGCGAAGGGCGGCGCGTCGCTGCGGTCGACACACTCGGCGAGGGCGACGGTGAGGTCCGCGACCCGCTGGCTGTGGCCGCTGGTGCTCGGGTCACGCTGTTCGATCGCCGTCACGCTGGCTCGCACGAAGCCTTCAAAGAGGGCCTCGATCTCGGCGTAAAGATTTGCGTTCTCGAGGGCGACGGCGCCCTGGGTCGCGAGCGCCTGGACCAGTCGGGCGTCGGCGTCGCTGAAGGGGTGCACACGATCGGCGAAGGCGCCCGGCTCACCGAGCGGGCCGCGGCCGCGCTTGGCGTTGATCAGCTGCACGGCGCCGACGATGTGCCCCTCGGGGGTGCGCATCGGGACGGTCAGCATCGATCGGGTCTGGTAGCCGAAGCGATCGTCGAAGCTGCGGTCGTGGCTGAGTAGGGTCTCCCGGGTGAGGTCCGGGAGGTTGATGATCGCCCCGGCGCGCACGCAGGCGCCGACGATCGAGGCCTCGGAGACCGGGAGGGTGAACTCGTCGAAGTCGGCGGTGACCGAGTCGTTGTGGGCGACCCGGAAGCGCAGGCGTCGGCCCTCGTCCTCGACGACATAGACCGAGCCGGCGTCGGCGTTCGTGATCGCGCGGCCGTGGCGAAGGATCAGCTCGAGCATGCGCCGCGGGTCACGCTCGCGGTTGAGGGCGAGGCCGACGTCGATCAACTGATCGGCGACGCGGCCCCGCAGCACCGTCTGGGCGGCCTGGATGCCCTCCTCCACCGCCCGCTGCAGTAGGCCGGGCAGGGTCGGGAGCGACAGGGCGTGCACGCGGTGGACCGGCAAGCGGGCCAGGGCCGACACCAGGGGCTCGGGGGCACCGACGAGTATAAGGACGTCGAACTCGGGCGGCGGGACCCGGCCGGCCTCGACGAAGGCCAGGCGGGCCCGGTCACGGATCAGCAGACCGGCGCGGGTGGCCCCGGAGGACTCGGTCAACAGCTCGAGGCGCCCGAGTGATGGATCGCCGAGCACCTCGCCCCGCAGCCACGCCATGACCTCGGCGAAGCTGGCGATCGACGCGGTGACCATGCGCTGCGAGCGTAGCGGCCCCGACGGGCGCTTGCACGCGCTAATGCGCGGCCGCGACGACGGCCGCGGTGATGCAGGGGTCAGCCGCGGCTGATGATGAAGCGAGTCGGGCAGCGCCGGCTCGGAGCTGGTCAGCCGCAGCCAGCCGTGGCCAGCCGCGGCAAGTCGGCCGCCTCAGGTGGCCGTGCGCCGTTTGCCGCGGGAACGAAGGCCACCCTTGCGACCACGCGAGCCGTCGTCGGCGAAGGGCGGCGGCAACAAGGGGTCGTGGTAACCGGTGGTGCTGCTCTGCTGGAGCTCGAGCTCGCTGAGCAGGATCGGGGGGGCGATGCCACTGACCGGGATGGAGCCGCTCTCGGCGCAACAAAAACCCTGGTCGGTCTCCTGGTCGCGACCGAAAGCGACGACGCGCTGGAGGGCGGCGAGCGGGGTGCCGATCAGCTCGACGTCCCGGATCCGGCGGGCGACGCCGGTCTGCACGTCGAGCAGATAGACCTCGGCGAGGGTGCCCTTGAACACCTGGAAGTCGTAGTCGCTGGTGTTGGTCTCGCCGGCGAGGATCCTGCGGATGATGACGCCGTGCCGTCGGCCCTGGGCCTTGGCGAGCTCGGTCAGGCGAGCCTTGAGGGCCTCCCAGGTCTCACCCTGGCCGGCGGCACCCTCGACCACGAAGTTGCCCATTCGCGCCATCGGCCGCTCGATGCCGTCGTGGCGACCGTGACCGTTGCTCTGGTCGCTGCCGGGGACCGGCGTTCGGCTCTGCAGGAAGGCACGCAGCACCCCGTCCTCGACCAGGATGGTTCGGCGGGCCGGCACGCCCTCGTCGTCGATCCGGTAGCTGCCCCACAGCGGCTCGTCGCCGCAGTGGCTCATGGTCGGGTCGTCGATGACGTTGAGACCGGAGGGGAGGATCCGCTCGCCGCGCTTGCGGGCGAAGGTCTTGGACTCACCGCGGGCGATCAGGCGCTCGCCCTCGAGGCGGTGGCCCAGGGCCTCGTGGAACAGGGTGCTGGCGGCCTGTCCCGACAGCAGGGCCGGCCCAATGAAGGCGCCGGGGCTCTCGGCGAGCCGCAGGGCGCCCAGCTCCTCGATGACCTCGTCCATGATGCGCTCGAGCGAGGCCCGGTCGGGCACCTCCTCGATGGCCCGCAGGTACAGCTGGCGCGAGCCCTCGACATAAACGCCGTCCTCGGTCAGGACCCAGCCCTCGATGCCGATCTGGATGAACACGTCCTCGGTGATGACCTGGGTGCCCTCGCTGGTGGTCAGCCAGCGGTGGATCCGCTCGGCCGAGAGGCTGATGCCGGGGTCGTAGATCTCGGGGTGCTGCAGGAAGCGGCGCGAGAGGTCGACCAGGACCCGCTCCCACGCGGCGCGCGGGAAGTCGTCGTGGTGGAGGGGCTCCTTGTGGACGATCGGGCGCTCGCGGGTCAGGGCGCTGACCTCGTCGCGCAGGTACTCGCTCAGGCAGGCCTTCTTGTGGTCGTAGTAGTCCTCGAGGGCCTCGTCGAACTTCAGCTGGGTCAGCTTCCACAGCGCGATCTGTAACGCCTGGATGTTGAGGTCGTCGGGGGCGTCGACCCAGTCGCTGCTCTCGCGGTCCTCCGAGCGCTCGCCGAGGCCGCCGTCGATCACGTTGTCGAACTTGTGGCTGCCGACCCGAACGTCGGTGTAAATGTGCGCGTGGGTCTGCTCCCGCGTGCGAAGCAGGGCGCCGTGGGCGGCCCGCAGGCGCAGCGCGTGGACCCGGCGCAGCGCGTAGAGCATGAAGTACGGTCGCGGGGAGCCGGGGACGACCAACCCGTCGAGGGACCGCCGCAGCTCTCGCTGCATGACCTCGAGGATCTCCTGCGGTTCAGGCTGTCCGGGTGGGTTATAGGGCGGGATCAGGCGCGAAACGGCTGTCATCGTGCGACCTCGGGGTCTCCACGCATAGCCGCGCGCCGATCCCAGCGCAAGCAAGGGCCCTGGAGGCCCGTTTGGGGGGGTGTCAGGGCCTCACCGGCGAGGGCGCGAGGCTGACCTCGCCTCCGGAAGGCCATGCGGCCGGCGCGCATTCGCCCCAGCCGCCGATCACGCGGACGAATCGGCGGTGTCGGCGCCGGGCCGGCGCCAGGCCGGCGCATAGCTCGCCGGGGACCCGCCGCGAAGCGTCGAGACCTGGAAGTGGTCGAGTCTACTCGTCGATGACGGCGGTAAACAGCTCGGTGATGAGTTCGTGACCGGCGGGGGTCGGGTGGATGCAGGTGGCGTCGAAGAAGGTCTTGGTGGCGGGGCCGCGGTAGCAGGGCGAGGCCGGGTCACCGGCCTTGAAGCCGTGGCCGCAGAAGTTCTCGAGCATGAAGATCATGTCGGTCTGGGTGTCGACGGCGATCTCCATGAACTGCTCGTCGATCCACAGGACCAGCTGCTTGAGCGCCTCGACGTCCGCCCAGGGCTTGTCGAAGCCGCCGAGGCCGGCCGCCGGACACGACATCAGGTCGCCGGTGCCGTCGGTGAACTCGTAGACGTTGGAGAACACCACGAACACCCCGTTGGGGAACTTCTCCGGGTCGTCGATGAACCAGTGCACGGCTTCGCGCATCAGCCCGATGAAAGCCTCGGCGTCGGCGGTGACCTCGTCGAGGGGGACGCCGTTGGCCCCATCCTTGGCGACCGACGCCAGATCGTTGCCGCCCATGGTGATGACCACCAGGGTCCGCTTGTCTCGCAGGTCCTCGGGGAAGCAGTCGAGGATCTGGTTGTTGCTGGCGATGAAGTCGTCGGTGCGCGCGCCCCACTCGGCGCAGGAGCTGAAGTCGCCGGAGTCCTTGGTCAGGGCGACGCCGTCGAACGGGTTGACCTCCTTCCACAGGGCGTTGGGCGGGGTCAGCCCGAACCTGTCGACCAGCACGTCGGCGAGCTCGGAGCGGTAGAAGTCCTTGCCCTGGGTCGGCGGGGTCCCCACGGTGACCGAGTCCCCGAGGAAGACCACGCGCTCGATGTCGATGATGTCCTGATGGTTGGTGCCCTTGCAGTGCGAGCCGACGATCGGGTCGAACTGCTGGTAATCCAGCATCAGCGCGCCCTTGTTGACGAAGGGCTCGTATAGACAGTCCAGGCTGCTGGGCTCACCCGTGGTGCTGTCGCCGCCGCTCGAGCTGTCGTCGCCGCTGCTCGAGCCGGTGGTCGCATCGCTGGTCGAGGTGGCCGAGGTGAGCGCGCCGGTGGTCGGATCGCCGGTCGTGCCGGTCGCGCTGGCCGAGCCCGAGCCCGTGCTCATGCCAGTGTCGGCGCCCGTGTCGGTCCCGGGGGCGCTCGGGTCGCTGCCCGTGGGCTCGTCGGTGGTCGCGCTCGAACTGCTGCTGCTGCCGCCCTCGGTATCGCTGGTCTGATCGAGGGGCCCGGTGCAGGCAGCCATGGCGAGGAGCGTGATCGGGGCGAGCCAGGCGGCGGTACGGCGCATCTTCGCAAGATATCCGGCGCAGCTTTCGCCACGCAACCGAAATCGCACGCCGTCACGGCGTTCGATCATCGGGAGCGTGCGTCGGTCAGTCGGCCGGTCGGTCAGTCGATCAGTCGGTCAGGGCGTGCGTGCGTGCACTGCGTGCACTGCGTGCACTGCGTGCAGTGCGTGCAGTGCGTGAGCACGTCGGCTCGTCGGCTGGACGGGCGTGCCCGACTCAGTGTTCGGCGGCTTCGGCCTTGGCAGCGCCGTTGGTGCCGATGGTGGCGCTGGTGGCCTCGCTGGCCTCGACGGGGCTGTCGTCGACGTCGACGCCGTCGACGCCGTCGCGGGGGGGCAGCAGGTCGTGACGGCGCCCGGGCGGCGGACTCTGGGTGCGGCGGCGCTGGTCCTCGCGATCGTAGGCGAGGATGATGCGCTGGACGAGCTGGTGGCGCATGACGTCGGCGGCGCTGAACGGACAGACGGCGACTCCCTCGACGCCGCGCAGGATCTTGAGGGCGTGGGCGAGGCCGGAGCGCCGGCCGTTGGGGAGGTCGTTCTGACTGGGGTCGCCGGTGACGACGGCGCGCGAGCCCTGACCGATGCGGGTCAGGAACATCTTCATTTGCTCGGGGGTGGTGTTCTGCGCCTCGTCGAGGATCAGGAAGGTCTCACTGAGGGTTCGCCCGCGCATGTACGCGAGGGGGGCGATCTCGATGATGCCCTGCTCCATCATGCGCAGGACCTTCGGGACGTCGAGCATGTCGTGGAGGGCGTCGTACAGCGGGCGCATGTACGGGCTGATCTTCTCCTCCATGGTGCCCGGCAGGAAGCCGAGGTTCTCGCCGGCCTCGATCGCGGGGCGAGCGAGGATGATCCGGCGGACGCGCTTGTCGAGCAGCATGCGCACGCCCATCGCCACGGCGAGGTAGGTCTTGCCGGTGCCGGCCGGACCGACCCCGAAGGTCAGGTCATAACGACGCAGACAGTCGACGTAGTACTTCTGGGCCAGGCTGCGCGGGGCGATCGGGCGGCCGGTGCCGGTTTTGCCGACGACGGTGTCGTCGAACAGGCTGCGCAGGTCGACGCGCGGCTCGCGGCGCATGACCTCCAGGGCTCTCCCCAGGTCGCCAGCGTGGATCGGTGTGCCGGCGCGGGCCATGCCGACCATCTGGCGCAGCAGGCGCTCGACCAGAGAGGTGGCGGCGTCTTCGCCGTCTATTGTCACCTCCCCCCCGCGTACGTGCAGGGTGACGCCGGTCGACCGCTGCAGTTCTTCCATCGCTTGACCGCCGACCGAACCCAGGACGAGTTGCAGCGGCACCTGATCTTCGAAGCTGAGTTTGATGGTCACGGGTGGGGTGTCGGGTGGATGCTTTCTCGACGAGCAACGGCCAGTGCGCGTGTGCTAAAGCGCAGACCGTGACCTTACCACGCGACACCGACGAGGCAAAGGCGGCCTCAGCGAGCGGCGCGACGCCGACCGTTCCGGAGCATCGCCGACTGGGACTGCGCGACGGCCTCGAGGGACTGCGCGATCTGATGGACCGACTGCTCGCACCCGAGGGTTGCCCCTGGGATCGCGAGCAGACCCTCGACAGTCTGCGCCCCTACCTGATCGAGGAGGCCTATGAAGTGCTCGAGGCGATGGACGACGCGGAGGCGCACCGGCGCGAGCTCGGCGACCTCCTGCTGCAGATCGTGTTTCAGTCGGCGCTGCGCGAGCGCGAGGGCGCATTTGACCTCGAAGGCGTGATCGCGGCCATCCGCGACAAGATGATCCGCCGGCATCCTCATGTGTTCGGGCCGCGCACCGCCGAGGGCGCGCCGCCGGACGCCGCGGCGGTCAGCCGGCAGTGGGCGCAGATCAAGCAGGCCGAGCGCGGCGAGGAGACCGCAGGTGGACCGCCGCAGCCGCTCGCCGGGATCCCGCGCGCCCTGCCGGCGCTGCAGCGGGCCTGGCGGCTGCAAGACAAGGCCGCGAGCGTCGGCTTCGACTGGCCGGACGTCGAGGGTCCGGCGGCGAAGATCCGCGAGGAGTGGGAAGAGCTCGACCGGGCCCGCGCCGAGGGCGACCCGGCCCACATCCGCGAAGAGTTCGGCGACCTGCTGTTCGTCATGGTCCGCTACGCGCAAAAGCTCGGCTTCGCCGCCGAGGACGCGCTGCGGGCGACCTGCGCCAAGTTCGAGGCCCGCTTCGCCCACGTGATGGCGCAGTGCCACGCGCAGGGCATCGACCCGGCCACGGCCGGGCTGGCGGTGCTCGACGGCTTCTGGGACGAGGCGAAGGCGCGCGGGATCGGGCGCTCCGCGCCCTAGTACCCTGGCCTGTCGCTTGCGACCTCTGATTCGCCGGTCCGGGTCGCCTGTCCGAACGGCCAGCTCGCGCCGGCGCGCGCCGGTCGTGGAGGACCGCGGGGAGCCGGCGAAGACCGCGACAGGCAAGCCCGCGTTGCAGCCGGTTGCCCCGCGCGACGCTGTTCTGACGCGGGTCGGTGGCGCCGGCGTGACGCTGCCCTACGCTGGAATTCAAGCCCATGATGCGTGCCCGCTCGCCCCTCCCCTGCGCGTATCGCAGCAACGATCGCCACGACGAGCAGCTCCAGCTCGCCGCGGAGCGACCGCTGCGCGAGGCCGGGGAGGCGCTGAACCTCGCGCTGCTGGGCCTGGAGGGCGCGAGCGAGGATGAGGCGTGCAGCGCCAGGGCCCGCCAGCACAAGGCCGTGGCGGCGCGCGGCTTCCTGGTCGAGGCCGTCCGCGCGCTCGGGCGGGCGCGCATCTACGTGCCGACGATCCGCAGCTACAGCGTACCGGTGATCATGGCCGTGGAGCCCGACATCGACGCCGAGCTCGGCCGCCTGCATCAGCTGGCGACGCGCCTGGTCTGGTATAACCACGCGCTGCTGCCGGTGCGCGGGCAGGCGCGGCCGCTGCGGCCCGAAGACGAGGCCCAGCTGGCGGTGCTGGTCCGCGGCCTGGCGCGCACGGCTCGCATCGACCGGGCGCTGAAGTATGCGTGGCTGGCGATCGCCACCGGGCTCGCCGGCTTGATGCCGACCCTCGGGCTCAGCGCTGCGCTGCTGGGGCTCGTGACGCTGGTGATGATCGGCGCGGCGCTGCAGCTCGGTCACGCGCTGTGGCTGGGCACGCCGGAGCGCGGCCGGGTCTGAGGCTGCGCCGGCGCAGCGCCATCAATCGTCGAAGAGCGGCACCGGCACGAGGATCGTGCCCTTGAGGCGGGCCTGCAGCCCCTCAATGTCGGCCGGCTTCACGCCATAGGTGCCGATCATGATCATGTGGCCCTTGAAGCTGTGGCGCTCGTGGAAGGCGACCAGCGCATCCAGTGCGGCGTAGAGCGGCGGCTTGTTGGCGTGCTTGTTGGGGACCAGCGCCAGGTACAGGTCCATGTCGGTGGGCGCGATCTCGGTGAGCTCCGTGAAGATGCGGATCACCCCGCCGTCGATGCCCTCGGGGCGGATCGCGTCGCGGGTCACGCGGTACACGAACTCGCTGCGCACGCTCTTGGTCATGTGGAACACGACCACCTGGCGGTACGGGATGCCGGTCGCGCGGCTCTGCTGGCGGGCGAGCTCGAGCGCCTTGGAGATCAGCCGGCCGACGCGCACACCGCCGACGGCGCAGACGATGGTGCGCTGCTGCGGATCGATGACGGTCGACTCGACGGTCTCGAGCACGCGGCGAAAGTAACGATAGCCGGCGCGGATCAGCGGGCGGTGGTTGTGGACCAGCACGACCGTGCCGACCAGCACCAGCACCGTCGTGAACAGCGTGCGCAGCTCGCCCATCGGCGCCGGCGTGTTGGTCCACATCGTCAGGAGCGCGTAGCTGAGCGCGCTGCCGCCGACGATGGTGGCGATCGGCAGGCGAGTGCCGAACAGGGTGACGTTCCACGGGGCGACGTAGACGCGGCGGTCCTCGGCCTTGAAGCGCCGCAGCAGCACGAAGCCGACCATGCCCGAGAGCAGGACCAGGCCGAACATCGCCCAGTACCAGCGCTCGAGCGTCAACATGTGCCAGTCGGCCTGGAACGCCAGGAGCGCGCAGCAGGCGAGCATCAGCCCGTGCAGCCGGGAGAACGCGCCGCTGCTGTTGGGGGTCAGCAGCATGCGCGGCAGCAGGTCGTCGCGGGCCATCGCCAGCCACAGGCCGCGGGCGCCGACGAAGGCGGTGTTGGTGGCGCCGATCAGCATCAGGGCCGCGTTGGCGACCACGACGGTGTGCCAGACCTCGGCGACGGTGAGCGAGCCGGTGAGCGTGCCGGCGACGTGGCGGCCGAGCTGACCGAGCAGGTCGCCGGAGTGGGTGAGCAGCTGCTCCGGCGTCAGCAACAGGAACACCAGCACCGCGAGCGAGCCGCCGACCACGAGCAGGATCAGGAGCATCGCCCAGTAGATCTTGGGGATGTCGCGCTGGGGGTTCTCGAGCTCCTCGGGGATGTTCATCACCGACTCGACGCCCGAGGCCCCGAGGATGACGTTGCCGACGCCGGCGAGCAGCAGCGGCGCGCCGATCAGGGCCAGGCCCGGCAAGAAGCCGCCGTGATGCCAGGCAGAGGGATCGCCGGCCATCGGCGCACCGGCGCCGTACAGCACCGGCGCGAGGTCGACGCCCTGCAGCGCGAGGCAGATCCAGCCGCCGACGATCGTCAGGCCCATGACCGCGAGGTTGAGCAGCATCACGGCGCGACTGACACGCACGCTCTGCTTGAGGCCGAGGTTGTTGAGGTGGGTCAGCAGCGCGAGCGGGGGGAACAGCGCGGCGACCGGGGTCGACAGCGCAGGCGCGAGGATCACCCCGAGCAAGCATGCGAACGCGACCGAGAGGATGGCGCTGCGCCACGCGTGCGGGGTCACCCACACGCCGAACACCAGCGAGGGCACCGCGGACAGGCCGACCGCCGCGAGCGTGCCGGTGCCGCCGAGGGCGCGCGCCAGGCTGGTCAGGTACTCACCATAGGCGAGCAGGCTCGCCATCGCGGTCGCCACATAGGAGATCGAGATGATGACGCCGACCAGCGCGGCGGCGAGCACGGCGAAGCGGCCGAACTGGCTGAGGCTGTAGCGCGTCATCATGTACGTGCCGCCGTTGGACAGCGTCAGCAGCACGGCCTCGATGTAGAGCGGCGCGAGCAGCAGCAGCAGCAGGTACAGACCGATCTGGACCAGCGGGGTCGCGTAGCCGACGCCCGCGAGCAACAGGAAGCCGGATGCGTAGTACGGCGTGGTCAGCGGGTGCGGGCCGACCAGGTACAAGCCCTCGCGCCAGGTCAGGCGGGGTCGCGCGACTTCGCCGTCGACGATGCTCATGCGCTGCCCTGCGACTTATGCCCGGCCCTGCCGGTCGTGACAACCCGCGAGCGGTCCGCGCGATTGTGGACGGCCGCCCGAAATGACGGGCGGCGATCGCGGAAGGTCTACTTCGCCGGGGCGGGCTTCGCCGGGGCGGGCTTCTTCTTCGCGGGGCTCGGGGCCGCCGGAGCGGCCGGGCTCGGCGCGCCTGGTGCGGTCGGCCCGCTACCGGCGGCCTCTTCCTTGAAGAACTCCGACTTGGGCTTGCGGATCTGGTTGAAGCTCGCGTCGGAGATCACATAGAACCACTTGTCGAAGCGGGCTTGCAGCTGCTTGGCCCGCTTCGCGCCCTCGGGCTCGCCGCCGTCGACGGCGGCGCCCTTGGTGTCGGCGCTGGGGTCGTAGACCACGTCGACGAACATGTAGCGGTTGGCGTCCTTCTTCTCCTCGCCAGCCGCGGCCGGGTCCGTCTTGGCCGGGTCCTCGGTGCCGGCCGTCAGGGCGAGGCCGGAGTCGAGCGTGATCTCGCCGAAGTAGAGGGTGTAGACGACGCCGTCGTCGGTGAGCGCCTTGACCTCGCCCTCGTTGCCGAACAAACGCTTGCCGTCCGGGGTGACGAAGAAGCCCTTGCTCTGCAGGGCCTCGAAGGTCAGCGGCACCGGCCTGGGGCGCACGCCGACGATCTGCAGGCGGTCGATGCCGCTGAGGATCTGGCGGATCTTGAAGCTGTCGAGCGCCTTGCCGTCGACGCCGACGCTGCCCGGCGCGAGCACCCAGTGATCGTTGTCGCCGGGGTTGTTGGGGTCGGGCTCCTTCTTGATGATCAGCGGGTCGCGGTTGGTGACCTTGCCCTGGGCCTCGTCGACCGTGTAGGGGTCGCTGACGAACCCGGTGATCGAGTCCTGCTCGATCTTCAGCAGGTCCTTCTCGATCCAGTCGGCGAAGTTGGTCGAGATGTCGACCTCGAGCCGCGAGGCGTAGACGCGCTTCTGGTCGGGCACGCGGACGTAGCGAAAGCCGTCCTTCTCCTCGATCTTCTTGCCGACGATCACGTCGACCAGCACGGTGCCGGCGGCGTCCTTGATCGTGATGCGCTGGCCGCGGCCCTTGGCGTTGGGGTCGGCGGGGTCCTCGACGCCGAGCACGGCGTGGTCCTCGATGCGCTCGCTCTGCAGGATGTCCTTCTTCACGTCGATGAAGGACGCGGCGGCCTTGCCCATGCGCTCGGTGCCGTCGGCGGGGTAGTCGTTGTGGCTGGGGATCACCCAGCGGCCGGCCTTCTGCTCGACCTTGAAGCTGGTCGCGCGGGCGGCGGCATCGTCCCAGCCGACGACCTCGAGGAAGCCGGCCTGGGCGGGGTCGCTGAAGCTCGGAAACAGCGGCGTGCCGGTGTCCTCGAAGGCGACGGTGGCGACCTCGACCGGCCGCATGGCGATCGCGAGGCCGAGGCTGCCGAGGGCGATGACGACGGAGAGGATCGTGGTGCGGTTCATCGTGAGCCTCGCTTACGGGAGGTGGGGATCGCGTCTTGTTCGCGCCGACGCTTGCGCAGGAAGATGAACCCGCCGAGCAGGATCGCCGGCAGCGGCGGGACCAGCACCGCGATGCTGCGGATCTTGTCCTCGACCTGACGGACCGCCGCGAGGTGCTCGGTTTGGGTGCGCGTGACGGCGCGGGTCTTGTCGGCCTGGATCTTCTCGCGCTTGGCGTTCAGGCGCCGGTTCTCGGCCTCCTCGGCGCTCTTGAGCAGCACCGCCTTGGTGGTCTCGTCGAGCGTGGCGTCGTCGTTGATCTTCTTGACGGCGGCGTCGAGGGCGGCCTGGGCGGCCTTGATGTCGGCCTCGGCGGTGGTGCTGGCGACCTTGATCTCCTCGTTGCGACGGGCGCTGGCCTCCTTGGTCATCTCGTCGACGCGGTCGATGCGGCGGTACTTGGACCGGCGGCCGCGCAGGTCGACGAGGTCGACGTCGCCCGAGAGGGTGTCGATGGCGTTCATCAGGAAGGCGACGTTGTCGAACTTGATCTCGTCGACGCCGTCGCCGTCCTGGTCGCCGCCGCGCTCGTTGAGCACGAAGAACTGGTCGCCGAACAGGTCGAGGTCGGCGATGACGATCACGTTCTTGGTCTTCGCCTCGGGCGTGCCGGCGCTGACGCGGGCGGCCATCACCTGGGGCTCGGCGACCATGGTCCGGTTCGGCGGCATCATCGGGCCCTGCAGGCCGAAGAGCATGTGCCGCTGGACCATCTCGTCGAAGGTGTTGAAGCCGCCCTGGGTGCCGGTCTTGAGCAGGGGCACGAACTCGGCCTCGAAGCCGCTGGCGGGCTTGAGCTCGCCGCCGAACAGCACGACGACCTCGCTGATGCCGGTCAGGACGGGGTCGTCGGCGGCGAAGGGGTCGGTGCCGTCGGGCCGCTTGGCGACGAAGACGACGTGGGGCGGGATGTTCTCGAAGTCGGGGTGCGGGTTATCGGTGTCGAAGACGATCTTCTTCGGGTCCCACTCGACGCCGAGCTTGCGCAGCATGCCGACGAAGTCACCCTTGGGCTCGCCCTCGGGGGGCGGGCCGAACATGTTCTGCTGCTGCTGCCCGGGCGGCGGCTTCATCGGCTCGCCGGGGGCGAGGCCGACCTCGAACAGGGGCATCGGGTCGACGGTCAGCAGCGCGGGGCGACCGGCGGCGACGTACTTCTCGACGACCTCGAGGTTCGGCGCCGTCATGCTGCTCAGCTGCGGGACCAGCAGGACGTCGACGTCGGCGGGGATCTCGGCGCCGGGGTTGAGGCTGCGGACCTCGTACTGCTTGCGCAGCTCCTGGATGATGCGCCAGGCCGGCTGCTGGCGGCGGGCCTGCAGATCGAAGTTGCCCATGATGGTCGCGTCGGTGCGCATGACGCCGACGACCTTCTTCTTCTCGAGGGTCACCGTGCGCAGCGCCCTGACGATCTCGTACTCGGGCGAGAGGCCGCGGTCGAGGAACGGGATCACCGCCTCGTTGGGGCCGCTGACGAAGGCGACGCCGAGGAAGACCTGCATCTCCTGGACCTGGCCGCCCTCACGGCTGGTGACCGGCTGCGGGGTGATGCCATAGTTGTCGATCGCCTCCTGGGCCTCCGGGGAGAACGGCTCGGGCTCGACGATACGCACCTTCAAGCCGGCGCCGCCGCGGGCCTCCATCTCGCGCAGCACCGAGAGCAGCTGCGAGCGCACGGCCACGTGCGCGCGCGGGACCTCGCGCGAGACGTAGGCGTGGATCGTGACCGGCCGCTCGGGCGTGATGGAGGCCATCAGATCGAGGGTGGGCTGGGTGATCTGGCTGAGGCGCTCCTCGGTGACGTCGGCGCGCAGGTTGCTGCGCTGCGCGACGTAGCCGAGCGAGATCGCGGTGACAGCGATCGAGGACAGGCGAATGAAACGGTGGATGCGCGGGTGCATGGCCTACCAGTGCCTCCGGGAGATCAGGATGGTGCACATATACAGGGCGACGACGGTGCCGCCGACGAAGTACAGGATGTCGCCGAGGCGAAGCAGGCCCTCGCCGAAGCTGGCGAAGTGGGCCGGGGCGCTCAGGGCCCCGAAGACGTCGATGAACCAGGGCACGCCGCCGAGCCACAGACCGACCCCGGCGAGGGCGCCGACCAGCGCGCCGATCGCCGCGAAGCGGCCGAGCAGCACGTTGCACATCAGCGCGCCGAGGGCGGCGAGCAGGACCAGGCCGACCAGCGCGCTGGCCCACGGGGCCATGCCGGCGACGACGAGGCCGGCGCAGCCGAGCGCGCCGAGGATGAAGGCGACGGTGGTGTTGCCGGTGAACATCGAGCCGACCATGCCGACCGCGACGAACAGCGCGCCCATCAGCCAGTAGCCGAGGTAGGTCGAGAACATCAGGCCGGTGTCGGGGTCGCCGAGATAGGCGAGCATGGCGACGTTGGCGAGGCTGAACACCAGGCCGACGGTGTAGACGCCGAGGGCGCCGAGGAACTTGCCGAGCACGACCTCGCCGTCGCGGACCGGGAGGGTCAGCAGCAGCTCATCGGTGCCGGAGCGGCGCTCGTCGGCCCACAGCCCCATGGTGACGGCCGGGACGAAGAACATCAGGATCGCCGGCATCCACTGGTTGAGGGTGGCGAGGTCGGCGAGGTTGCGGCTGAAGAAGGTGTCCGTGAGGAACGCCGCCGACGCCGAGGCGACGATGAACAGGGTCAGGAACACGTAACCGGTGGGGTTACCGAGGAAGCTGCGCAGCTCCTTGCGGAACAGCGCGCCGACGACTGGAACACGGGACGACATCAGGCGGCCTCCGGCTTCTTGCGGTCCATGAGCGCGTAGAAGCGCTCCTCCACGGTGCCGCCGGCGCGCAGCTGGTCGAGCGAGCCGGCGAAGGCGAGGCGGCCCTCGCCGACGACGATCACCTCGCTGGCGACGGCCTCGACCTCGGACAGGATGTGGGTCGAGAGCAGGATGGTCTTGCTGCGGCCGAGCTCGCGGATCAGCTGGCGGACCTCGCGGATCTGCAGCGGGTCGAGGCCGGAGGTCGGCTCGTCGAGGATCAGCACCTCGGGGTCGTGCAGCAGCGCCTGGGCCATGCCGACGCGCTGGCGGTAGCCCTTGGACAGCTTGGCGATCGGCTTGCTCATCACCTGCTCGATCGCACACTGGGAGACGACCCGATCGACCGCGGACCGCGTGCCGGCGCCGAGGCCCCGGATCTGGGCGACGAACTCGAGGGTCTCGCGCGGGGTCATGTCGGCATAAAGCGGACCGTTCTCCGGCAAGTAACCGAGGCGCCGCGACATCTCGATCCGCTGATCCGGGTCGCTCGGGTCGAAGCCGAGCACCTGCGCGCGTCCGGTCGTCGGCGCCAGGTAGCCGGTCAAGATCTTCATCGTGGTCGACTTGCCGGCGCCGTTCGGCCCCAGGAACGCGGCCACCGTGCCCCGGCGGACCTCGAAGCTCACCGAGTGCAGGGCGGCGAAGTCCCCGTAGATCTTGGAGAGATTCTCGGCGCGGATCGTGACGCTGCCTCTATTGGAGTCCTGCGTGGTCATCGTGAGATCCCGTGCATCATGGAGAAGCTGCGCGTGCCCATACCTCGCGCGCGGCATGTGTATTCCTTCCCTGGCGCCATGACAAGCATGACAAGCCCCGACAGGGCAGCTCAGGGCGTATCAGGGTCGACCCGGGGCTCGCGGCGTTTGTACCATCACGAACGCGAAAATCTTCGCGCCTGCCGGCGACGCGTCCACATCCGGCGAATTCTCGGGTCGGCGGCTTTTGTGGCATAGGTTGCCGCCGATGTCGGTCGCTCGCCCTGCCCTGCCATTCTTGCTCGGCCCTGTCTCGCTCGGCCCTCTCCTGCTCGCGCTGGCCTGTAGCGCCCATCCGCCGGCCCCTGCGGCCGAGATGCAGGCCAGTCAGACGCTGTCGGCGGGCACCAGCGCCCCGCCGCAACCTGTCCTCGCGGCCAGCCTTGCCGCGAGCGCCGCGCCCGACAAGGCGACCCCCGCTGCGACCCCCGCTGCGACGCCCCCGAGCCCCGCACCCACCCCGACCGTCGGCGCCGGTGGCCTTGCGCCACTGAGCCGCGAGCACCGCGCGACGATGCTGGCCGGGGCCGAGGACACGCTCGCGCCGACGCCGATCCACTACGTCAAGAGCAACGAGGTCCGCCACGACGTGTGGTTCCCGTACGTGGCCGGCCTCGGGGGCGCTTACCTCGGGGTCGGCTCGGACCAGAACTATACCGTCGCCGGGGTCGCGCGCAGCGAGTTGATGTTCCTGTCGGACATCGACCGCAGCGTGGTCGACCTGCACCGCGTCTACGAGGTCCTGATCGAGGCGAGCGACACGCCCGAGGCCCTGCTCGAGCGCTTCGATGCTGGCCAGACCGAGGCCAGCCTCGCGCTGCTGACGACCGCCTTCGCCGAGCTGCCCGCGCCGGAGCAGCGGCGGCTGCTGGGGCTGTACCGGGCCGCGCGCGAGACCGTGTACATCCATCTTCTGCGGGTGATCAAGCGCCGCCAGGGCGAGGTGGGGACCACCTGGCTGTCGGACCGCGGCATGTACGATCACATCCGCGGCCTGTTCAAGGCCGACCGGGTGCGGGCGATGGGCGGCGATCTCACCGGGGCGAACTCGCTGCAGACCGCGGCGAGCGCGGCGCGCAACCTGGGCGTGCCGTTTCGGGTGATCTACTTCAGCAACGCCGAGGAGTACTTCAACTACGGCGCGCAGTTCGTCAGCAACATCGAGGCCTTCCCGGTCGACGATCGCACCGTGGTCCTGCGCACGCTCTACAGGAAGGATTGGGCGCACGCCGATCAGCTGTGGGCGTATCAGGTCCAGCCGATCGCCGACTTCAGGGCCCGCCTCGCCGACCGCAAGAACCGCTCGCGCAATCCGATGCTGCGCTACGCCGAGATCGAGGGCGCGCTCAATAAAGAGACCGGCACCAAGGGGTTGAGCCTGATCCGCCTGCCCGTCGCGCTCGGCGGCTGACGTGCGGGCGCTCACGGCACGTGGGACCGCGGCTTCGGTTAGCCTGCCGCGGCCATGAGCCTGGTCGACCTCAGCCCGGAAGCCTTCGCCTCCCACCTGCTCTCGCTCGGCCAGCGCCGCGCGTACTTCGTGCACGACGCCGTGACCGGCCAGCTGCAGGTCTCGCACCCGGACCTGGCCACGGTGGCGGACTTCATGCTCGCCGGCAACCGCGACTACCGGCAACACGAGGGCGTGTTCCTCGAGGTCGGCGAGCACAGCGGCGTGTTGTTCGGGGCCTTCATCGACCGCAGCTGCCGCGGCCAGGGCCAGGGCGGGCTGCGCTACTGGCCCTACGGGACCCTGGCCGCGTTCCTGCGTGACGGTCTGCGCCTCGCGACCGGCATGACCCGCAAGAACGCGCTCGCGGGGCTGTGGTGGGGCGGCGGCAAGGGATTGATCGCCCGCGCGCCGGGCGACGCCCATCGCGACCCGGCCCGTCGCGCCGAGGTTTATCGCGAGTACGCGGCCTTCGTGACCAGCCTGCGCGGCTGCTACATCACCGCCGAGGACGCGGGCACCGGCGCCGCCGACATGGCGACGGTGCACAGCGGCACGCGCTTCGTCACCTGCATTCCGCCGGCGATCGGCGGCTCCGGCAACCCCTCGCCGGCGACCGCCCGCGGGGTCGTGTGCGCGATGGAGGGGGCGCTGGCGCATCTGCAGCTCGGCACCCTCGCGGGCAAGCGCATCGTCATGCAGGGGACCGGCAACGTCGGCGCGGCGATGATCGCCGAGCTGCTGCAACGCGGCGTGATCGGCATCGTCGCCAGCGAGCTGTCGGCCGAGCGCCGGGCCGAGCTGACCCAACAGTTTGCGTTCGCGCCGCTCGAGCTGCTCGCCGCCGAGCCGGGTGACGACAGCATCCTCGGGCTGCCCTGCGACATCGTCGCGCCGAACGCTCTCGGCGGGATCCTGAACCCGGAGACGATCCCGACGATCCGCGCGCGGGTGGTCTGCGGCGCCGCCAACAACCAGCTGCTCGACGACGAGCGCGACGCCGCGGCCCTCGCAGCCCGCGGCATCGTCTATGTGCCCGACTATCTCTGCAACCGCATGGGCATCGTGCACTGCGCCAACGAGCAGTACGGCTACGTGCCGCGCGACCCGGCAATCGAGCGCCACTTCGGGCGCGAGTGGGACAACAGCGTGTACCTGATCACGCGTCGTGCGCTCGAGCGGGCCGCGAGCGAGGGCATCACCACCGCGGCCGCGGCCAATCAGCTGGCCGACGAGCTGGCCTGCGAGCTGCACCCGATCTGGGGGCACCGCACGCGGGCGATCATCGCCGGTCTGGTCGCCGAGCGCTGGCATCTGACCTGCTGAGCCTGCTGAGCCTGCTGTCGGCCGGCGCCGAGGTTTCAGCCGGGGCGACGCCACGCGGTGTTTCGCGCGTGAACTTCCTCCGATCCGCGCCCCCGCGCGGCTGCGCCCCCTGTGGCATCGTCCGGGCCGATGCATCCGCGCCGGCTCCTCCTCGCTCCTCTCCTGCTCTCCGTCGCTTGCGAGCCGCGGCCCAAGGACACCGCGTCCACGACTCAGGCCCCGGCGACGGCGGGGCCGGTCGCTCCGGCCCCGGTGCAGCGGCCGACGCTGGTCGCGCGCGACGCGGTCGGCGCC
>NZ_JACCSO010000421.1 GCF_013812955.1 Nannocystis sp.
TTCACCTTCACCGGCGACGACGACCTGTGGATGTTTATTAATAATAAGCTGGCCATCGATCTGGGCGGGCTGCACCCGCCGCTCAGCGACACTGTGGATCTCGACGCGGATGCGGGGGTGCTTGGTATTGTGCCGGGGCAGACCTATACGATGGATATCTTCCATGCGGAGCGGCACTCCACCGGCTCGAACTTTCGCATTGATACGACGATCGGGTGTTTCGTTCCCCAGTGAGCCCACGTCGCCAGCACGCCCGTGCTCAGCCCGGCTCAGCCAGAAATTCCTGAGCCCGCCGCATATACGCATGACAGCTATGCACGATCCACGCGCGGTCGGCATCGGTCAAGGCGCGGACGACGCGGCCGGGATTACCCATCATCATCTGGCCGCCGCCGACGCGCTTGTTCGGCGGCACCAGGGTGCCGGCGGCGATGAAGGCCCAGTCCTCGACGATGACGTTGTCGAGCAGGCAGCTGCCCATCCCGATCAGACAGTCGTCGGCGATGGTGCAGCCGTGCAAGATGACGCGATGGCCGACGGTGACGCGGGAGCCGACGGTCGTGCGCGACTGGCCCTCGGTCGCGTGGATGATCGTGCCGTCCTGGATGGACGTGTGCTCGCCGATCACGATCGGCCCGTCGTCGCCGCGCAGCACCGCCCCGGGCCACACGCTCGAGCCGGCGCCGATGACCACGTCACCGATGAGCGTCGCCATCGGGTGCACGAAGGCGCCCGGGGCGATCTGTGGGAACTTGCCCCGAAACGCCTGCAGCATCCTGGCCTCAGGTGAAAGCCAGGAAGGCGACGACACCGCCGGCGAGCAGGAGCAGGCCGAGCACCAGCATCCACGCCGAGCTGCCCTCTTCCTTGTGCGGCTGGGGCGGCCTCGCCGTCCGCGGGTCCGGCGGGATCGTGCCCATCGGCTTGGGCTTGACCGGCGACTTGTGCTCGCCGGTCTTCAACCCCAGCTCCTCGACGATCGAGCTGTCCTGCTTCGGCATCGGCTCGACCGGCGTCGGCGACAGCGCCAGCTTGTTGGGCGTCATCGGCACCTTGCCCGGCACCGGCGTGAACACGTCGACATCGAGCGGGCGCGACGGGTCGACGTCGTGCTTACCGCTGGTGCTGGTACCAGGTGACGAGCTCGATGATCCTGATGATCCCGACGAGCCCGAGCCCGACGAGCCCGCGCTCTCCGGGACCGAGACCACCGGCGCCGCGCCGGCCTGGGGCGGGGTCTGGCCGCTCTTTTCGGTCTCGCCGAGCGAACGGAAGTGGAGCATCTCCTCGTTGATGAGGTTGATGATCAGGTTGTTGCCGCCGGGGGACTTCTCCTCCTGGGCCTTCTTCTCCGCCGCGCGCTTCTCCTGCTCGATCTCCTCGCGGATCGGCTTGCAGTAGTCGATCAGATCGCGCGAGCCGACCTTGAGTCGGTTGGAGAACAGGAAGCCCATCAACGCGTCGCCGAAGGCGTCGGCGTCGGCGTAGCGGTCGTTGATGTCCTTGGAGAGCGCCCGCATCAGCACGGCCTCGAGGTCGGGCGGGACCGCGGGGTTGTAGGAGCGCACGCTCGGGACCTCGCAAGCGCGGACCAGGGCGATCGTCTGGAAGTCGTTCTTGCCGCGGAACAGCCGGCGGCCGGTCAACATCTCGAAGGCGAGGATGCCGGCCGAGAACAGGTCGGCGCGGTGGTCGATCTCCTCGCCGCGCGCGGCCTCCGGCGACAAATAACTATACTTGCCCTTGACCACGCCCGGATCAGTCGACTCGAGCTGCGTCGTCGCCTTGGCGAGGCCGAAGTCGGTCAGCTTGACCTCGCCGTTCCACGACACGAGGATGTTGGGCGGCGAGATGTCGCGGTGCACGATGCCGATCGGTCGGCCCGTCTCCGAATCCGAGAGGCCGTGCGCGTACGCCAGGCCCTTGAGGATCTCGCTCAAGATCCAGGTCACCAGCGGGACCGGCATGACGCCGCCCTGCTTGGCCTGATACTCGAGCAGCGACTTCAGGTTGGTGCCATGGACGAAGTCCATGACGATGAAGTAGGTGTTCTCGCTCTCGCCGATGTCGAAGACCGACACGACGTTGGCGTGGTTCAAGCGCAGGCTCAGGCGCGCCTCGTCCAGGAACATCCGGACGAAGCGCTGGTCCTTGATCAGCCCCGGAAGGATGCGCTTGATGGCGACCTTCTTCTTGAAGCCCGCCAGCGACTCGGCCTCGGCCACATAGACCTCGGCCATGCCGCCCGCATCGAGCTTGTAGAGTGGACGGTAGCGTTGAGACATCGTTGGTCTTGGGCTTGGAAAGCGCGGCGAGAGTGTAACAGGATCGGTGGCCAGCTTGGCAGGACCGGCGAAACCGCGTTTTAGGGGCTGACTCGCTCGGCCTTCGGGCCCGCGGGACGGCTGGCGGCGACCTCGTGCGGCGGGTCGTACTGGGTCAAGATCAAGCGCACGACGCCCAGCCACAGGTCGCTCTCGATCATGAGCGGGATCCTTCGCCCCTCATTGCTGACCCAAAACCGCATTTTGTACGCCTTCTTGCCGGGAATGGCGACGCCGTGGCGGTCGACGCGGGTGATGGTGCCGTCGTACGCGACGACCTGGTCGGGCGCGATCCCCAGCGCGGAAGCCAGCGGCGGCATATCGGTCATGCGGGTCGGTCCGCGAGAGATGATGTCGACGCGCAGCAGGGTCGTACCGTCGAGGCCGTAGGCCTTGGCCTTTTCGCCGTTAGCGAGGTCCAGTGAGCGGACCCACGCCATGATCGAGAGGGGATCGAAGGTGTCGACCGGCAGGCGACGCCGGGTGGTCGTGGCCTTGCCGTCCCTGTCGTCGGCGATCTCCACGAAGCCGCGCCCGAAGAAGGTGGTCGTGATCTCGCGCCGCTTGTAGGTGGTCGACAGGCCCTCGCGGCGGGTGATCGAGCCGGTCTGCAGCGGCGCGCCGGTCACCGCGTCGAGGTAGGCCGCCATGTCGTAGACGATCGTCGTCAGCAGCGCGGCCACGCCGCTGGTCCGCGCCGAGCCCTCGAGACGGACCCGGTCCGGACCGCCATTCGCGCCCGGCTCGCGCAGCACCACCGCGGCCTCGGCGATGCCGGTCGGGTTGCCGCCGAAGTACACGTCATACTTGAAGTGCTCGCCCGGCCGCAGGGTCCCCCCGAAGCTCGCCGGCCGCGGCGTCCACGGCAGACGGTGGTGGCGGTCGGCGAAGGCCGGCTCAGCCAGCGCCCCGCTCCAGCCGATCAGCGGCGCCGCAGCCCGGCGTGGGCTCGTACGCACCACACCCGCCGGCTCGGCCCGCGGCAGCCGCGAGCTGTCGTCGCCCCATAACCCGACATCCACCTCCGGCGCCGCCGGTCGCAGCTCCGTCGCGCTCGAACGACTCGCCGCCGCCGGCTTGCGCTCCGTTTCCTCCAAGGCAGTGGAGGCAGTGGAGGCAGTGGAGGCAGTGACAGCTTCGGCGCCTGCCTCTTCGCCCACGGCGACGGCAGCCCTTGGGGCCTTCTTCGGGGTGATGACCTTCGCGCTCCCGGCCTCGCCGACATCGCCTGCGCCCGCGGGCGCGCTCAGAAGGAATGTCGCGACAAGGAGCGAGAGGTGCATGGTTACTCGCGGCGAGGGCCGGCGGAGCATGTTAGAATGCCCGGCCCTTGCCGCCAACTGGCGAGCGTCCAATGTCGTCTGTGCCTGGCACATCCCTCACATCGTCTGCGCCGCCCGCAGTCCATCGGCTGCCGCCGCGCCCCGCGCCCCGGCTCGTGGTCACCCAGGGGGACCCTGCAGGTGTCGGCCCCGAGCTGCTGCTCCGGCTCGCGGCCGAGGACTGGTTGCGTCCGGGGGACCTGGTGGTCGCCGACCCCGATCGCCTGCGCTGGCTCGCGGGAGAGCTCGGTGACTGGGCGGCGCGCGGCCTCGCCGTGATCGAGCCGCTGCTCGATCATTCCCTGGTCCACGGACCACTGGTCCACGGACCACAGCGCCACGGACAGGTGTCCGCATTGGTGCGGGGTGTCGACCTCGTGCTCGAGGACCCGCAAGGCCGGGCGCTGGTGACCGCACCGATCGACAAGGCCGGCTGCCGCGACGAGGGCTTCGCCTTCCCGGGCCACACCGAGTACCTGGCCGCGCGCGCGGGAGTCGACGACTTCGCGATGTTGATGGTCGGCCCGCGCCTGCGCGTAGTGCTCGCGACCATCCACATCCCCCTGCGCGAGGTCCCGCTGCGCCTCGACGTCGCCAGCATCGTGCGCGCCGGCAAGCTGCTCGCCCGCGCCCTGCGCACCCACTTCGGCCGCCCGCGCCCCGTCATCGGCGTGCTCGGCCTCAATCCCCACGCCGGCGAGCGCGGTCTGCTCGGCGACGAGGAGATCACCACCGTCGCCCCCGCCGTGCTCGCCCTCAACCACTGGGCCGCAGAGGACGCCGCTGCGGCCGGATACGGCGAGCCCGCCGTGTTTCGCGGCCCGCTCCCCGCGGACACCGCGTTCGCCATCCACGCCGACGGCCAACTCGACGGCGTCGTCGCCATGTATCACGACCAGGGCCTCGGTCCCTTCAAGCTGTTGCACATGCGCGACGGCGTGAACATGACCCTCGGCCTCCCCTTCATCCGCACCTCCCCCGACCACGGCACCGCTCGCGACATCGCCGGCCGCGGCCTCGTCGACCCGTCGAGCATGTTCGCCGCCGTCGCCCTCGCCCGGGGAGGGAGACCTGAACCATGAGCAAGGTCGCCAAGACCAGCAAAGCCAGCGCCGCCCCGGCGACGACACCCGCGCGAGCCACGGCTGCCCGCACGGCCGCTGCCCGCACGGCCGCTGCTGCCCCCGCCGCC
>NZ_JACCSO010000436.1 GCF_013812955.1 Nannocystis sp.
CCTTATCACCGTCCCAACGCCTGAAAGAGCACGAGCGCGACCTGTTTGAGCGTCGCCCCGCCCGCCGGGCACCTCGCTACGCCAGGATGCCCGAACGCCCAGCCGGCCCGCGCCGGCCCGTGCGACGTCCTCCGCCCGCCAACCGTACACCGCCCGTGCGACGTCCTCCGCCCGCCAACCATCCACCGCCCGTGCGACGTCCTCCGCACAAGCGTCAGCGCATCATGTACATGCGCAAACCAACATGCTCAAAGCGACATGTCCTTATAAACCTGTCCCAACAGTCAGATACTTCCCATACACGAGCTTGTCGTCCCCCGGCCGATAAAACGCCGGGATCCTGGCCAGCTCCGTATACCCGCAGCGCAGATAGAACGCCTGGGTCGCGCCATACAGGTCCTTGGACGAGGTCTCGATGAGCAAGAGCCGGCCACCGCGTGCGCGCAGCTGGTCCTCGACGAAGGCGACCAGGCGTCGCCCGTACTTGCGGCCGTGGCGGGCCGGGTCGACCGCGATCCAGTACAGGTCGTGGGTGCCGTCGGTGAGCGGGGTGTCGCCGAAGCACACGTAACCCTGGACGTCGCCCTCGTCCTCGAGCACGAAGACGAAGTAGTCGCCCTTCTCGGGCTGCTGGACCGCCTCGGCGACGAGCTCGTCGGCGCACTCGATCTCCGCCGGCGTGAACACGCCGGTGGCGACCAGGATCGCGTGGATGCGCGGCTGGTCGGCCGCGGTTACGCCGCGGATCGCCATGGCTCGCGGCGGCTCTGGAGGCGGGCGTAAATGAGTTCGCCGAGGAAGTCCTCGAAGCGGATGTTGGCCGCCGCGAGCGCCTTGCGAAAGCCCGAGCCGGGGCCGATGTCCGGGTTGGCGTTGATGTCGATGATCTGGATGCGGCCGTCCGCGGCCTGGCGGAGGTCGAAGCGACAGTAGCCGGCCATGCCCATCATCGCGGCGACGTGGCGGCAGGTCGCCGTGATCTCGGCGTGCAGCGCGGGGTCCATGTCGGCGACGATGCGGCTCTCGGTCGACAGGTCCTCGACCGAGCCGAGGTCCCACTTGGCCTTCCAGCCGACGACGCGCTCCTCGCGACGCAGGCCGGCGGCGAACACGATCTCGCCGGGCGGCAGGGTGACGAGGCCGCGGGCGCCGGCGTAGAGGGCGAGGTTATATTCCTTGCCGTCGATGAAGCTCTCGATCAGCGCCGGTTGCTGATACACCGCCCAGATCTCGCGGCAGCGGGCGAGCGCGGCCTCGGGGCCGTCGACGACGCTGCTGGTGTCGACGCCGATGCCGCCGTCCTCGCAGCAGGGCTTGACGATCACGCGGCCGGAAGGGGCGCGGGCGAGCAGGCCGCGGATGTCCTCGAGCACGGCCTCCTCGGCGCAGCCTGGCGGGACGGCGCGGCCCTCCGGGGTCGGGGCGCCGATCTGGCGCAGCAGCTGCTTGATGAAGCCCTTGTCCTGGGTGAGGGCGATCGTCACCGCATCGCAGCCGCAGTAGGGGATGCCGAGCAGGTCGAGGGCGAGCACGAAGTGGGCCTCCCAGTGGGTGCGGCCGAGCACGCCTTCACACAGGTTGAACACGACGTCGGGGGCGAAGGCGCGGATCTCCAGGAGGGCGGTGGTGATGCAGTCGCCGACCGGGAACATGCCGCAGTCGTGCTGCTCCGACAGGGCGGCGTAGACGTCGCGCGCTGACTCGGCGACCTCGTCCTCGCCGAGGCGCTCGACCTCGTTGAGGTGCGGCTTGAGGTGCGTGTCGGCGTTGTATGTGATGGCGATCTTCATCGGAAGCATCCTGAGGACGGCGCGTCAGCGGGGTCAGCAGTTCAGTTCAGCAGTTTCAGGGCAGCAGTCTCAGCAATTGACGCGCTGGGCCCAGCGCTGGGCGGCCGTGTCGATGATCCGGCCGATGAGTCGATCGAAGGTCCAGCCGTGGCCTTTGGCGATGATCACCAGGTCGCTGTGGACCGGGTTGAGGCCGGGCAGGGGGTTGATCTCGATGAAGTTGGGCTCGTCTCGCCGGTCGCAGCGGATGTCGACGCGGGAGACGTCGCGGCAGGCGAAGGCGCGGTGGGCGTCGAGGGCGAGCCTGCGGATCGCGCTCAGCTTGGCCTCCGTCAGCGCGCCGGACGCCAGCAGCTCGTCGGTCATGCGATAGACGACCTGATTTCGGTAGTCGCGCTTGACCTCGAGCGAGTAGACGAAGTCCTGGGTGGTGTCGCGCGGCACCACCTGCATCAGGCCGAGGACCTCGGCGTTGCGGCCGTTGCCGAGCACGCCGACGGTGTACTCGTCGCCGGGCAGGAACTCCTCGACCAGGACCGGCTGGCGGTAGTCGACCTGGAGCTGCGCGACCAGGCTGCTGAGCTCGGTCCGGTCGGCGCAGATCGACGAGTTGCGGATCCCCATCGACGAGCCCTCGGCGACCGGCTTGGCGAACAGGGGGTAGCGCAGGTCGAGCTCGCCGAGCGGCTCG
>NZ_JACCSO010000439.1 GCF_013812955.1 Nannocystis sp.
GCCCTGCACCGCCACCCGCAGCCCGGCCATGCTGCGCCCCCGCGTCGCCGCACAGGCCGCGACGCAGGCCAGCAGCCCGCGCGCGGTCGCCTCGGCGAGGCCGCGCTCGTCGACATGTACGAAGGGACAGGTGCTCGCCATCGCCGCGAGGTCGGCCGCGGTGGTCCCGAGGTCGCCGGCGGTGCGAAACACCCCGCCGAGCTCGGCGATGAAGGCTCCGAGCCTGGCGAACGCGCGCGGTCGGTCGAGGCCCGGATGGTCGATGACGACGACCTTGGCCCCACCGGCGTCGAGGCCCGCCAGCGCGCACTTGCGGGTCATCGCCTGGGCCAGCGCCGAGGCCTCGCGCATCGCCGCGGCGAGGTTGGGGTAGCAGCGGGTCCGCACCCCCCCGGCCCCGGGCCCCAGGGTGAGGTCATCGATCACCAGCACGGCGAACAGGCCCGAAGGTGGGTCTCGCCATAACAAGCAGCGCGCCGCGCCTGCCGCGTCGAGGTCCTCGATCTCCATCGCCCGGGGTCAGTATACCCCGGGGCCGGGCGCCGGTGCGGTCGAAGTGGTTCGGTCGAAGTGGCGCTCAGATCGCTTGCCAGCTCACCGTCGAGATCTCGACCGTGTAGCCGAACCAGCCGTTGTCCAGGAGGATCTTGGCCGGCGGCCGTGAGCCGGACATGCCGCCGACATACTCGACGGTGATCGTCCCGCGCGGTCGCCGATCGAGGCGGCGAAAGCTGCGGCGCAGCAGCTTGCCGCCCGCCCAGGTCTCGGTGATCGCCTCGCCCTCGCGCCGGCCCTTGTGGATCCCGTCGTGGATACCGTCTGGCTTTTCGGACAGACCCATGAACAGCGCCCGATGCACGTCGAGCAGCATGAACTGCGCCGGGAACGGCAGCGAGCCGGGCAGGATCTCCTGGCTGCGCACGCCGTCCGCGTCCTGCTGGATCACGAAGGCCTTGCTGCCGAACGCCGACATGCCGATCAGCGTCAGCGTCGCCCCGCGCTTTTGGACCACCACCTCGCCGTGGACCTCGCGCGGGCCGTAGTGACCGACCAGCGACTGCCGGGCGAGAAAGTCCTCGTGCTGCGCCAGCGCCTGCGGCGTCGCCAGCACCCCGGGGTAGCGCATCTGGGTCGGATCCGGCGGCTGGCTCGGGCGCGGCGCGCAGGCCACCAGCGCCAGCATCAGCGTCATTATCACCTGTCTCTTGCGCCAGCTCATCACCGGTCCCCCCTGCTGCCGAGCAACAGCGCCGCCGGGGCCAGCACCAGGCTCAGCAGCACCCCGAGCCCGACCGTGAGCCCGATCGCCTGCAAGGCCGGGCTCGCCGACATCGCCAGTAGACCGAAGGCCAGCACCGTCGACAGGCAGGCCACCATCACGCTCAGCAGCGTCGCCGCGAACTTGGCCGGGTCCGCGCGGCTCTCGGCCAGGAACACCCCGTAGTCGACCCCCATGCTCAGCACCAGCAGCAGCGCCACCACGTGCATCAGACCGATCGTCAGGCCCGCCAGCGCCATCAGGCCGATCGTCGCGCCCGCGGCCAGCACCGCCGGTCCGAAGGCCGCCAGCGCCAGCCCGATCCGGCGGTAGCGCAGCCACACCAGCGCGAACACCCCGACCAGGCCGAACAGCGTCAGCTCGAGCGTGCGCTCGCGGTAGCGCCCGTAGGCCGTCGCCATCGCCGCGCCCTGGTCGAAGTAGTGGCTGCCCGGCGCGGCCTCGAGGCGCCGGGCCAGCGCCTCGCCGTCGTTCACGCCGCGCACCAGACTCAGCACCGCCACCGTCGGCTGCGCGCCGTCCAGCTCGACCCGAAACGAGCGCACCAGATCCGCCAGCGGCGAGCCCTGCAGGTCGGCGAGGCGCAGCGGACCTGGCACTTCGGACATGTCCGTAAAGAACTTCGCAAAAGCCCCGGCGGTGAAGCCCTCGGCGGTGAAGGCCGCCGCCACCCGCTCCGGCAAGCCGGGCTGTTGCAGCGCCGCCAGGCTGCGCTGCTGGGTCGCGGCCGCGCGCACGAAGGTGTGCAGGCTGCGAAACTCGCCGAGCTCACCCGCCGCCCGGGCCGCGCTCAGCTGGGCGTGCACCGCGTCATTGACGACCAGCGCCGCCTCCTCGGCCGCCGCGACGTCGGCGCCGCTGCCGATCGCGACCACAAAGCGCCCGCTGTCCATGCGCGCGACCCGGGCTCGCACCAGCTCGTCCTCTGCGAGCATCGCCGGGTCGGTCGCCATCAGCAGCTTCACGTCATCGACCCAGCGCAGCTGCGGCAGCCCGATCACCATCACCACGACCGCCGCGAGCGGCAGCGCCAGCAGGGCCCCGCGCCGGCGCCCGAGCCCGGCCATCGCCCGCTGCAACCCGGCCGCCATGCCC
>NZ_JACCSO010000456.1 GCF_013812955.1 Nannocystis sp.
GCCGTCGCTGTGCCAGGGCGCCGCCGCCGAGCTCGCCGGCGTGTGGGACGACCCGCGTCGCGCCGCGATCGCCGAACACTTCGCCGCCGCCGGCCCGCGCTACGCCCGGACCACCTGGACCACCACCGCCGCCGCCCTCGATGCCCACGCCGCCGTCTGGACCGACGCCCACGCCCGCGTCTGCGAGGCCACCCGGATCTACGGCCACCAGTCCGAGGCCGACATGGCCAGCCGCATGCGCTGCCTCGACGACCGCCGCGCCGACCTGCGCCAGACCGTCGACCTGCTCGCCCGCGCCGACACCGGCGTCATCGAGCGCGCCGTCACGATCGCCTACGGCCTGGCCGATCCGGTCACCTGCGTCACCCGCATCACCCGTGATCGCGACGAGACCTTCGACCACGACGACCCCGCTGTTCGCAATGTCCGTGACCGCATCGCCGAGGCCGCCGCCCTGGTCCGCGCCGCCCGCTACACCGCCGCCCGCGTCATCCTCGTCGACACATTGACGGTCGCCGGCACCCACGACTGGTCTTCGCTGATCGCCGACGGCCAGACCACCCTCGCCGAGGCGCTCGAGCAGCTCGGTGAACCCGCGGCCGCCGAGGAGGCCCTGTACCGCGCCATCTGGGCGACGCAGGCCGCCCACGACGACGCTCGCAACGCCCGCGCGTGGCTGCGAATGGCCCCGCTGCTCGCCGAGAAGCTGACCCGCACCGCCGAGGGCCGCCGCGCCCTCGCCCACGCCCGCGCCGCGCTCGAGCGCCTCGGACATGACCCCGCGCTCGTCGCCACGCTGCAGGCCAGCGAGGCCGCGGTCGCGCTGGTCGAGGGCGACTTCACGGGCGCCCGCGACATCCTCGCCGCCGCGCTCGCCATCAGTCCGTTCCCCGCCAACGACCCGCGCCGCATCAAGCCGATCAGCAACTATGGCGTCAGTTTATATATGCTCGGCGATCACCACGCGGCCGCGGAGCAGTATCGCCGCGCCATGGCGATCGCCGGACCGAGCCTCGGCCCCGACCACCCCGAGCTCGGCAACCTCGCCAACAACCTCGGCAACGCCCTGTTCGCGCTCGACGACCTCGACGCCGCCGAGCAGCAGCAGCGCCGCGCCCTCGAGATCTTCCAGACCAGCCTCGGCCCCGGCCATCCGAGCACCGCCGGCGCGATCGCCAACCTCGCCAGCATCGCCGTCATGCGCGGCCAGAACGAGCTCGCCGTGGTCCGCTTCGACGAGGCCCTGGCGATCCTCGCCGCGCTGCCGACCCCGCACCCCGACGAGGCGCGCATCGCCTACAACCGCGGCGCCTGCCAGATCCGCATGCAACAGCCCGAGGCCGCCCTCGCCAGCTTCGAGCGCGCCGTCGCGGCCCAGCGGCGAAACCACGTGCCCGGCCACCCCGACCTCGGCGCCCACCTCACCGGCGTCGGCATCGCCCACGTCGAACGCGGCGAGCCCGAGGCCGCGATCCCGCCGCTCGAGGAGGCCATCACCATCCTCGGCGCCAGCCCCCGCGACCCGCTCTACCTCGCCCAGGCCCGCTTCGAGCTCGCAAGAGCCCTGTGGCTCAGCCGCCGCGACCGCACCCGCGCCCGCGCCCTGGCAAAGCAGGCCCGCCAGATCTACCGCGAGCAGCCCGGCGGCGACCGCTTCCGCGTCGAGGTCGAGACCTGGCTGGCCGCGCACTGAAATCTGTCCCCGGGGACAGCTACGTGCATTCGTGACGGCCCAACTTGCTCACGGGCCGACCGCGAGGTAGCGGACCACCGGATCGGCGGCGCCGGGCGCCCGATCATAGAATGCGAGGTGCATGTTACCGCCGGGGTCGAGGCGGCCGGTCGCGCGATCGGTGAACACGTCATCGGCGACCACCTGGTGCTGCTGGGGCTCGCTGTCCGGCCAGGCGATGCGCAGGTCCGAGGTCGAGGCGTCGGACTGCGGCGCCCAAAAGCAGAACGGGAACGGCATCGGCTGGCACTGCGAGATCAGCGTGCCCTTGAAATTCACCGCAGCGTAGAGCGCACGGACCTCCTCCTTGGCCGAGAACAGGGCCAGCGGGTAGAACCGGACGTAGTCGTAGTCGCACTGCTGGCCGGGCCCGCCCGGCTCGTTCTCACAGGTCTCGTCGGCGATCGCATCCTCGGCGACCAGGGTCTGCTCCGCCCAGTTCGCCGGACCGATGCGGTGCAGCAGCACGAGGTCGTGGTGCTGCTGGTCCGGCTGCTTGCGCGCCATCAACACCCACGGCGTCTGCTTCGCGCCGACCAGGGTCAGGCTGGTATGCGCGCGTTCGAGCACGTTCGACTGCAGCGGCGCCACGACCTCGGGCTGCGCCGGCGGAGCGGCGAAGTAGAGCTTCCAGGTCGCCTCCTTCGACGACCAGTAGCTCAGCTTGGGCTTGGCCGCGGCGTCGAGCGCGAGGCGCACATGAATGTCGGCGTCCATGTCGACCGGATCTTTGACCCACGCGCCGTCGAACACCTCGTGGAACGCGCCCTGCTTGTCGTCGACGTGGCCGATGTGGAGCTTGCCCCCGCCGTCGCGCACCAGCTGCGGCGCGCGCACATGATTCATGCCCATGAGCGCGCTCTTTTGCTTCCAGACGCCGCCCGGACGCTCCCACAGGCTCACGCCGAAGGCGCCATTGTCGACGATGGCGAGCGCCAGGTCTTGGCCGGGGTCGAACTCGAGGCTGCCGGTGGCGACGCTCATCGGCGTGGGCTCGATGGTCCACGCGTCCGCGCCGGTGCGCTCGCCGTAAAAGCCGAAGTAGCCGCCGACCGCCTCGGAGTACAGCACCGCGGGCCCGCAGTCGCCGCGCAGCGCGATCGCCGGCATGTCGTTGCGAAACGCCTGCTTGGCGCTGGCGAGCTCGTCGCGCTTGACGACGCAGGCCGGGCCCCCCGCGCCGCACAGCTGCGCGGTCACCGGGAAGTCGACGTCGAGACAGCTGGTCGGCAGATCGTCGATCCCGCCGGTGGTGGTGTCGCCGGTGGTGTCGCCGGTGGTGTCGCCGGTCGTGCCGGTGGTCGTGGTGTCCGTCGTGTCCGTCGTGTCCGTCGTGCTGACGCTGACCCCGGAGTCCGTGCTGCTGCCCGTCGGCGCGTCGGTCGTGCCACCGCTCGAGCCCGTGAGGCCGCCGCTGCCCTCGGTCGGCCCGGTTCCGGTGGTCGTGGGCCCGTCGCTGGTCGAGGTCGGCCCGGGGTCGGTCGGGCCGGCGCTGGTGCCCCCGGTGGCCGTGTCGGTGGCAGTGTCGCCACCCGGGTCGTTGCAAGCGGCGAGCAGCAGGGTGGTGGCGACGAGCGCGTGGCGGGGCGACGATAAGGGGAGGCGAAGGATCGAGGTCAACATAGTGCGGCCACGGTACACCCTCGCCCGGCCCACGGCGAGAACGCGGCCAGCTCGAACCCGGCCTGTCGCTTTTGCAGCAGCCACAGCTCGAGCGCGCCCAGGGCGGAGGCCTCGTCATCGAAGCGCTGGCGCTCACCATCCCGCGTCACGAGCGTGGTACCCGTGACGATGGCCGACGTGGATTCGGGCGCTCCGACGTACCTGCCTCACGGACCGATCCACCGAGCCCGGCGGGCTTGGCTTCGGCTGTGGCGAGGAAGAGGTCGCGGGTGAGGTTCACGGCCGGGGTGTACCACGCAGGGGGCCGGTGGTACCGTCGATCCTGGTGCTGCGCGCTTTCGACAATCCCTACCGCTGGGTCGTGCTCGGCGTATTTTTGCTGGTCGCGGGCCTGAGCCAGGCCGTGTGGCTCAATTTTGCCCCGCTGCTGTCCTATGTGCAGCAGCGCCACGGGGTCTCCGAGGACGCGGCTGGCCTGCTGATCCTCGTGTTTCCGGCGCTTTATGTGCTGTTGTCGATCCCGTCGGGGCTGTACATCGACCGCCGTGGATATCGTGCCACCCTGCGCCTCGCCGCGGCCGGCATGGCGATATGTTCGCTGCTGCGGGTGTATGGCGGCGGCTTCGGCTGGCTGCTGGCGGCGCAGACCGGCCTCGCGGTGTTCCAGCCGTTCGCCGTCAACGCGATCTCGAAGCTCGTGCTCGACTGGTTCGCACCGGAGCAGCGCGCGCTGGCCACCGGCCTCGGCACCATGGGCATGTTCCTCGGCATGGCGGTCGGTATCGCCGCGACGCCGGTGATGGTCGACGCGTGGGGCTTTCAGGGCGCGATGGCGGCGTGGGCGGGCATCGCCGCCCTGCTCTGCGTCGCCTGCTTCGCGCTGGTGCGTGAGAATACCGTCGGTGGGCCCGCGACCGCCGAACTCGGGGTGCGGGCGAGCTTGCGGCCGCTGCTGACCAGTCGTCCGCTGGTGCTGCTGTTCGTGGTGGCGGCGCTCGGTCTCGGTTACTTCAATGGCATCACCACGTGGCTCGAGCCGATCCTCGCCCAGCGCGGCATGGACGCGGTGCAGGCGGGGGCCGCGGGCGGTGTGCTGATCCTCGGCGGCATCGTCGGCGCGGCGACCATACCGGCGCTGTCGGACCGCTTTCGCCGCCGCAAACCATTCGTGCTGGCCAGCGTGGTCGCGGCCGGCCTGACCCTGGCGCCCGCGGTCCAGAGCGAGGTTTATACAAACGTGCTGATCGCCTGCGCGCTGCAGGGCTTCTGCTTCTTGCCCGCGTTCGCGCTGCTGCTGGAGATGTGCAGTGAGCTCGCCGGGGCGAAGCTGGCCGGCTCCGCCACCAGCATCCTGATGCTCGCGGGCAACGCCGGCGGGGTGCTGGTGATCGTGGCGATGGTGCTGCTCAAGGACGGCGACGGCGGCTGGGGACCGGCCGTGCTGCTGCTGTTCGGGCTGCTGGCCGCGGCCGGCCTCGGCGCGCTGCTGCTGCCCGAGACCTATCCGCGCCGGCGCGCCGCGGATTAAGTATCACGGATCAAGTGACGAGCGACTCGAGCCGGTTGCCCGCGGCGTGAAGCTCGAGGATCTGCAGCACCTTCTCGACGATCACGGCTCCGGCCTCGAGCGGCGGCAGGCCGCCCTCATAAATGTTCGAGATCACCGTGTATTCATAACGCAGCCCGGGGTTGCCGCTGAAGGCCACCGCCGCCTGCCGGGGCTCCCCCTGCTCGATCCGATACAGCAGATAGGCCGAGAGGCTGCGCGAGGCGAGCGCGTCGCCGCCGGGGCGCTCGCCGAGCAGATGGATCACCACCATCGCGCCGAGGCGCTCGGCGATCGGCTCGGCCAGCTTCACCCGCCCGTAACGCGCCAGCAGCGGCACGCCCACCGGCACCTGGCGCGCCGCGAGGCCATCGAGCAGGATCGGCAGCAGATCGGGCAAGTTATGGTGCACGGCCTCGGCGCTGAGCCCGTCCGAGATCAGGATCTGCACCACCTCGGCCTCGGGCCCGAGCCCGGCCAGGCTCTCGGCGGACAGGCAGGCGCCGAGCCCAGGCGCGCCGAGGTGCTCGTCCCGCGTCGACGCGCCGGTGTGCACCACACGCAGCGGCGTGATCGCCTGGAGCTGGTCCGCGCGCAGCTCACTGGCGACGGCCTCGCGCGCCGCGGCTTGATGCAGTCGCATCCGGCGGCTGACCTCGTCGGCGGGCCGGGGCCCGGCGGTGGCGAAGCCGTGCGTCGCGGGGGTCTTTGCGACCAGCGCCGCGAGCTCGGCATCATCCTCGCAAAAGCGCCGGACATCGCCCCAGCGCGGGCCCCGCACGATCGCGCCGTCCTCGTCGCGCGCGAAGATGTCCAGGCCCAGGGCCCATTCGAGCAGCTCGGCGCCAGGCAGCTTGCCATGGACCTCGCGCAGGGTCTGATCGTCGTGACCGCTGGTATCGAAGTACGCGAGCATGCGGTCGATGCCCAGACACACATCCATATAATAATTGGCGCCCGCCGCGGTCAGCAGCTGGGTGGCGATCTGCTGGCCCTCGATCGAGATCTCTGAATGCAGGGTGTAACACGGCGCCATGCCCATCGGCAGGCCGAGCAGCTTGCCCATGAAGTGGTCCTGGAGGTTCGAGACGATCATCTCGAAGTCGCCCTTGTGGGTCTCCGGGCCGATGAAGCCGGTGACGTTGTTGACCATGAACGGGTCCCAGCGCCGGCACAGGCCGTAACACAGGGCCTCGGTGGTGGTCATGTCGATGCCCTCGTGGGTTTTATAAGAGACCTCGCTGCCCTGGCCGGTCTCGAAGTACATGAATTGCTCGGCCTCGCCGGCGAGGGCCCCGTGCTCCGCCATCGTGCAATAGGCGCGATCGAGCAGCTCGACGCTGACATCGAACTCGCCGAGCAGGGTGCGCTCGGTGCCGGCCAGGCTCTGAAACAGGATCTCCACCGGGGCGCCGCGCTCGAGACAGACAAGCTGGGTCTTGATATGGGAGAGCACGCAGATCTGCGTGGGTGCGCCGGTCTTTCGGCGCAGTCGATCGAGGTGATGCAGCAGCGCGCAGACGTTCTCGACGGTGTCGATGGAAGGATTGATGCCCAGCAGCGCGTCGCCGGCGCCGATCGAGAGGCCCCAGTATACCAGCAGGGTCACACTTTGAGGATCGTCGGTGGGATGGTTGGGCTGCAGGCGCGACGACAGCGTGCCGGGCGCGCCGAGCCGGGTGCGGGCTCTTGTCGGGCTGGCGATGCGGCTGGCGATCAGGACCAGCTCGTGCACGTCGCACAGCTTGCACAGCGCGGCCGCCATCACCCCGGTGAGGCCCCGACCGAGGCGCCGGATCTCGACGCCTTTGGCGCGCAGCAGGCGATCTTTCATGGCGCCCAGCGTGAGCCCGGCGATCTCGGCGAAGACCTCGTGGTCGATGTCGTAGTTGACGCGCATCACCTCGTCGATCTGCCCCGCCTCGGTGGTCAGCGGCCGATCATAAAGGTGCTGCAGGGTGAGCCCCGCGAGGATGCAGCGGGCCGCCTCACGCTCGCGCTCGTTCCCCGCGGCGAGGCCGGCGTGGCGCTCGCCGGCCTTGCTGTAATCGGCGGCGCCCAGCAGGCGCTTGAGACCGTCGAATGTGACCTGCTCACCGAAGACGTCGATCACATAACGCTCGTCCGGCCGCGGGGCAGGCACCGATATCTCGGACAGAGGTCGTAAAAAAATCTTCATGGCACCTCGTGGTCTGCTGGGCCCATACCATAAAACGAGACCGGGACGACCTGCTCCACCAAACGGCCGATCTGCACGAAGCGGGCGCCCCGCGGATCGACCTCGTCGAGCACGATCACGGTGACGGGCAGGCGCCCCCAATCGCTCACATAAGCGCCGAGCGCCTTGCCCACATTGTCGGGCACGAGCAGCACCAGGGGCAGCGAATCTGGAAATTGGCGGATCCGCAGCGCCTCGCCGAGGCGGCGACCGAGCGTTTTGACGGCCGCGGGGCCCGCGAGGGATACAGCGAGGCAGCCCCCGCGCGCGCTCCGGCGCACGAGGCCGAGTGACGCGTGGATCTGCTCGTCGCTGGAGGTGGAGGAGATTCGGCCGAAGATCGGGAGATTATCGAGGGGGAGCAGCTCGGGTCGCGGCAAGTAGATCGTCGCGCCGGAGAGGCGCGTCAGGTTGCGCAGTAATCCATACGCAGTCGCGCGGCCTCCGCCCGCGGGCACGAGCAGGCGCGCGCACAGCAGCGGCGAGGCCAGGATCCTCGCGGCCAGATCGATGCCCAGGTCGCCGAACGCGGTGGTCGCCGGCGCGGCATGGCCCTGGAGACGGGCATACAGCAGCTCTCCCACGCCCCCCGAAAAGGTCAGCCAGAGCGGCCCCAGGCGACCAGGGAGCTGAAGCGGCAGATCGACGTGGGCCCGGCCGAGCTCGGTCTGAAACGGGGCCTCGCGCCCGCTGACGGCGGCCTCCAGGAGCAGGGCCTGAAACTCGAGCACCGCCGCGACCTGCTCCGGGGTGAGCATATCGCCGGGGCGCGCGGTGATGCCGAGCGCGGCGAATAGGCGCAGCGCGTGCTGCGAGAGCGCCGCGACCCGATAGCTGCCAGGCACGACCTCGACGTGCCTGGCGCCGACGAATAAACAGCCGACCTGCAGCACCTCGCCGTCGATGCCCAGGGCGAGGTTGGTGGTGCCGCCGCCGATGTCGAGGTTTAAGATAGGCACCCCGGGCCGGGCCCGCGAGAGCGCCGCAGCGCCGCCCATGAACGCCAGGAACGACTCGAGACCGGGGTCGTCGGCGGTGGCGATCACGGCGCCGCCGATGCGCGCGCGGATCAGCGCGGCGAGGTCGGCGGCGTTGGCCCGGCGCGCGCACAGGCCGGTGATGATCGCCCCGCCGCCGACGATGTCCTCCGGAGCGGCCGATGCGGCCGCGAGCCAGCCGTCGAGCAGCGCGCAGATCCGGGCCTCGTCGATGCGCTCGCCGAGGAACGGGGTAAACACAATGTCCGAACGATAGGGCTCGCCGAGCTCGCGGATCTCCGAGCGCCCGCCGAGACCATCGCTGTGGTACCGGGCCGCGACGATGAGCGCCTTCGAGGTGGTGGTGCCGAAGTCGAGGGCGATGAGCTTGACGGGGCGCGTAGCTCCCAACTTCGCACGGGTTCGCCGGCGCGTCCATGCGCAGCCCTGGTTTTCGGAAACAGAGACGCTGCGATGACGCATCATGGCTCGATGAGCGCAGAGCGGGAGCGCCGGGACGAGCTGGCCGTGGGCCTTTTATTATGGGCACTGGCGCGAAGCGGGACGCGCTCGACGCTCTGCGCCATGCTCCTGATGACGGTCGCCGGCTGCGGCGAAGCGGACGACGGGCTGCCCTGCCATCCGAACATCCGGCCGCAGCTCGAGTACATAGCGATGGACGACGGTCACACGGGGGAGTTCGCGGCGGGACGCTATTATCTGGAGATCGAGAGTGCACATGCACGCGAGATCGAGGTCACGGCCCGTTACCTCGGGACCGAAGCGCCGCCGTGATGCAAGCGCGGTCGCGGCTACTCCGCCGTGCGCAGATCGGTGCGAAGCGGCTCGCCGGGCGCTGAAGGGCTCGCAGTGCCGGGCGCGCGCCTGTGCGCGGGCAAGAGCCGCCGGGCCCCGCCGCCACAGGACCGGCGTTCAGGGCCCTGAGAACGCGGGTCCTGGTCACGCCGGGCCATCGGGTCGATTTTTGGGCGCTGGTGTACATTCATCCTCCTGGCGAACCCTTCCCAGCCGGCCTCGGGGCCACGCGACCGCACCGGCCAGGTCCTCGGGCCATATCGGGTCGTACGCCTGCTCGGCGCCGGCGGCATGGGTCGGGTCTACCTCGCCGAGCACAGCGAAGACGGTCGGCAGGTCGCGCTCAAGGTGCTCAACGACGACATCGTCCGCGAGCGCACGGCGCGGGTCCGCTTCCTGCGCGAGGCGCAGTCGGCCGCGGCGGTGATGCACGCCAGCGTCGCCGCCGTGTACGCGATCCACGAGGTCGAGGACGCGGTCTTCATCGCCATGGAGTACGTCGAGGGGGTCACGTTGCGGGCCTTCCTCGACGCCCGGCGCGGCCCGCTCGAGCTGCGTGAGGCGCTGCGGATCGCCCGCGACGTGGCCCACGCGCTGTGCCATGCGCACGCGGCCGGGGTGGTGCACCGCGACCTGAAGCCCGAGAACCTGATGCTCGACCAGCGCGGGCAGGTGAAGATCCTCGACTTCGGGCTCGCCAAGCACGGCGGCGCGGCGCAGGACGGCGACGTCGAGCGCGCGTCGACGCTGAGCTTCGCCACCGCCGACGGCATCATCCTCGGGACCCCGAGCTACATGGCGCCGGAGCAGATCCACGGCAAGCCGACCGACGCCCGCGCCGACATCTTCTCGGTCGGCGTGGTGCTCTACGAGATGGCCGCCGGCGCGCGCCCGTTCCGCGGCGCCTCGACGATGGAGGTGCTGATCGCCACGGCGCGCGACGAGCTGGACCCCGCCTCGACGCATAACCCCCAGGTCACCCCCGAGCTCGACGCCCTGCTCGCGCGCTGCCTGGCCAAGTCGCCGGACGACCGCTTCGCCAGCGCCGACGAGCTGGCGGCGATGCTCGACGAGCTGCTGCTGTCCGAGGTCGAGGTCGAGCTGCAGGGCGCCGTCCCGGGCAACGCCCGCGGCTACCTCGGCGAGATCCTGCCGCCCCGGTTCCTGCGCGGCCGCGAACTCGCGACCGCCGCCCTGCTGGGCGCGACCGAGCGCGCGCGCGAGGGCGGCGCGCACCTCATGCTCGTGCACGGCGACGCAGGCGTCGGCAAGTCGGCCCTGCTCAGCAGCGTGCGCGACCCGGTCGGCCGCGGCGGCGGTCGCTTCGTCTCCGGCAAGTTCGACCGCGACGCCCAGGGCGCCCCGCTCGCCCCGCTCGCCCAGGCCCTCGGCGCCCTCGTCCGCCAGATCGCCGGCAGCCCCGACGCCGAGCGCTGGCGTATTGACCTGGCCGATGCGACAGGTCCTAACCGACATGTCCTCGACGACATGGTCCCCGAGCTGCGCCGCCTGCTCGGCCCCGCCCCGGACGCCCCGGCCGACGCCGCCGAGGCCCAGAACCGCTTCCACGCCGCCTTCCAGCGCATCGTCCGGCTGTTCGCCGCGCGCACGCCTCCGCTGGTGCTCGCGCTCGACGACCTCCACTGCGCCGACCCGGCCGCGCTCCACCTCATCGAGCTCATCCTCAGCGACCCCGCCGGCGGCAACTTGCTGGTGATCGCCAGCTACCGCGACGCCGAGCTCGACGACGCCCACCCGCTGCGCCTGACCCAGGACCGCCTGCGTCGCCTCGGCGTCGCCGTCTCCGAGCTCGAGCTGCGACCCTTGACCCGCGACGAGGTCACGCAGCTGGTCGCGGACGCGCTCGGCTGCAGCAACGACGAGGCCGCCCTGCTCGCCTCTCGCCTGGACGGCCAGGCAGGCGGCAACCCGGCGATGCTGCGCCACCTGCTGCTCGGCCTGCGACGCGAGGGTCAACTGACCTTTGACAGCCAGAGCGGTCGCTGGCGCTGGGACGAGACCTCACCGATGACCAGCGCGGGCAGCGCCGTCAACGTCGCCGCCTTCCTCGCGGCCCGCCTGCAGCGCCTGCCAGCGGGCGTGCAGCGAGTATTGGCGATCGCGGCGCTGGCCGGTCGACCGCTCGACTTGCCCCTGCTGAGCGCGGTCGATCGCCGCGGCCCGCTCGAGACCACCGCCGACCTGCGCGAGGCGCTGCGCGAGGGCCTGCTGGTGCCCTCCGACAGCGCGCTGCACACATTGCAAGAGAGCCCCGCGACCACCGGGTCCGGGACCGCACGCGCGACCTACCAGCCGCTGCACGACGGCATCACCCAGGCCGCCGCGCTCCTGCTCCCGCCCGACGAGCGCGCCGAGATCCACCTGCAGCTCGGCCGCAGTTTACTGCGCCAGCCAAACCTCGGCGACGACGACCTGTTCGCGCTGGTCGACCACCTCGATCGCGGCATGTCGAGGATGACCGACCCCGCCGAGCGCGAGCGGCTGGCGCGGCTGCACCT
>NZ_JACCSO010000467.1 GCF_013812955.1 Nannocystis sp.
CCGACGAGGACGAGGCCCTCCGCTATCGCGGGCTCGAGCGGATGTTCGCCAAGTTCGCGTCCGAGCCCGAGTGAGCTGGCGCCCGTCCGCCGGGACCTGTCCCGGCGGTCAGAAGCGGTAGGCGATCCCGATCGAGCCGAGCAGGTGGGTCTGGAACACCGCGACCGGGGCCCGCCGCATGGCCTCGGAGACGTCCGCGAACAGTTCACCGCTGCTGCGGGTCCGCGCCACGTCGCTGATCACCCCGTAGCTGCGCAGCGAGGCCGTGAACGCGACCCGTCGCAGCCGCAGCTCGAGGTCGACGCCGACCCGCACGAATCCGGCGCCGACGATCTGGGTCCCGCCCGGTCGATCCGCGAGCTCATAGCGGATCGCGTGCATCATCCCGCCGCCACCGGCATCGACGGCGAGCTGGCCGATGGTCCCGCGGGCGACATACAGCAGCACGCCGGCCTCGCCCATCACCATGTCCTGGGAGATCACGTCGCCCCGGTTGTGGTAGCGCAGCGAGCCCGAGCGCACGCCGAGCTCGAGGCCGATGATCCGCGCGGCCTGCCAGCGCCCGAACAGACCGAAGCCGCCGAGCGTGACGCTGCGGCCGAGATACCGCGGGTCGATGACGCTGACGCGCGGCCGCAAGGCCGGGACCTGCAGGCCGAGGCCCTCGATGCCGACCATGAAGCGCCGTGGCCGGGGATCTGCCGCCGTCGCGGTGGTCGGGCCGAGAGCCGTCAAAACCGCGGCGAGGGCCAGACCGGCCCAAACGGCTCGGGACAACCAACCGGGTCGGGACAACCAACCGGGCCGGGACAGCCGGACAAGGACCGTGCGGGCGAGGCGGTTCACGGCCCGGGCAGGATAGGCGGGCAGGGGCCGCGGCGATAGCCCTCTGGCCCGGATCCGGATCATTGCTTGCAGCCGGACAGAGGAAGCGGCTAGCAAGCAGAGGTGCCGCTTCGGAGCATGACAGGTTTTGGCGCTGCGACCCGGGTCATCGATCACGGGGGCGCGCCGCACGTGCTGGGGGTCGAGCTGCGCTCGGTCAACCAGCGCTTCTTCGAGATCAAGGTCCGCCAGCCCTTCGGGGCCGCCGCGGAGCAGGAGCTGCGGCGCGCGACCGAGGCCCGGATCGGCCGTGGTCGCGTCGACCTGCTGGTCCACCTCCAGCTCGCCGGTGGTGGTGAGGTGGCCGGCCTCGACCGCGGGCGCCTCGCCGACGCTCTGGCCCAGATCCGTGAATTGACGGCCCTGGCGGCGCAATCGGCGGTCGAGCTCGCTCCGGTCAGCCCCCTCGATCTGCTGCGCTACGTCGCCGGCGTCCGCCCGGCCGGCGGTGATGCGCCGCAGGATCGGCCCGACTCGTTGAACACGCTGCTGGCCGAGGCCCTCGACGGGCTGTGCGGGATGCGGGCGCGCGAGGGCGAGGCGCTCGCCCAGGTGCTCGGGGCCCAGGTCCAGGAGCTGGCGGGGCAGGTCAAGGTCCTGGGCGCGAGCCTCGCCGGCGAGGCCGAGCGGGTGCACGATCGGCTGGCCGAGAAGATCGCCACCCTGTGCGCTCGCGCCGACGTGAGCCCGCCGGGCCCGGAGCGGCTGGCCCAGGAGGTTGCCGTGCTGGTCCAGCGAGGTGACATTGAAGAGGAGCTGGCGCGGCTCGCCAGTCATCTCGAGCAGTTTCGGGGGGTGCTGAATGCGCCGGCCCAGGTCGGGCAGGGCAAGACCCTCGACTTCCTCTGTCAGGAGCTTTTTCGCGAGATCACGACCATCGGCAGTAAGATCACCAGCCACGCCGGCAGTGCCGTCGTGATCGCCGCCAAGACTACGGTCGAACGCATGCGCGAGCAGGTTCAAAATGTCGAATAAGCACCGCGGACTCCTGTTTGTCGTCTCGTCGCCCTCGGGCGCCGGTAAGACCACGTTGTGCACGCGCCTGCGTGGCGAGTACGCCCAGCTCCGCTTCAGCGTCTCCTATACCACCCGCTCGCCCCGGCCCGGCGAGGTCGACGGCCGCGAGTACTTCTTCGTCGACCCCGCCACCTTCACCGAGATGGTCACCGGCGACGAGTTCGCCGAGTACGCGCTCGTGCACGGCAACACCTACGGCACCTCCGCCGCGCTGGTCAGCGAGGCGCTCGCCTCCGGCATCGACCTGCTGTTCGACATCGACTACCAGGGCGGCCGCCAGCTCAAGGCCAAGTTCCCGGGCGACGTCGTGCTCGTCTTCATCCTCCCGCCCTCGCTGGCCGAGCTCGAGCGGCGCCTGCGTTCGCGCAACACCGACGCGCCCGAGGTGATCGAGCGCCGGCTCCGGGTCGCGCGCGATGAACTGCGTCACTATAAGGAGTACGACTACATCATCGTCAACGACGACCTCGACCGCGCCTACGACGTCCTGCGCGCCGTGTATGTCGCCGAGACCGTGCGCTGCGCCCGTCAGGCGCCGGCCGCCGAGGCGGTGCTGTCGGGCCAGCAGATCCTCGATATGGGCGTCCGCCCGCCCCGGGAGGTCGGGTGAGCATGGTCTCCGGGCTCGCGCCGCCGGCTGATGTGATCGTGCCGGTCGGGCCAGTTGTGCCCGAGCCGAGCGCGTCCGGCATCCTCGAGGAGCTGCGCGGGCGGGCCGTCGACCTCGCCCCGGTCGAGCGCGCCTTCGAGCTCGCGCGCCGCTGTCACGCCGGCCAGATCCGCAAGAGCGGCGAGCCCTATCTGATGCACCCGCTGCGGGTCGCCGAGACGATCACCCGCATCGGCCTCGACGTCGACAGCGTGGTCGCGTCGCTGCTGCACGACGCGGTCGAGGACTCGGACCTCTCGATCTTCGACGTCACCGAGGGCTTCGGCCCGCAAGTCGCCAGCCTCGTCGACGGCGTCACCAAGCTCGGCAAGGTCCCGTACCTGTCGCGGCAGGAGCAGCAGGCCGAGAGCTTCCGCAAGATGTTGCTGGCGATGAGCCAGGACATCCGCGTGCTGCTGGTCAAGCTCGCCGACCGCCTCGACAACATGCGGACCCTCGAGCACATGCCGCTCGACAAGCAGCTTCGCATCGCCCGCGAGACGATGGAGATCTACGCCCCGCTGGCCAACCGCCTCGGGATCCAGTGGCTGCACGCCGAGCTACAAGACCTCAGCTTTCGCTACCTCGAGCCCGCGATCTACCGCGACGTCTCGGCCAAGATCGAGGCCCTGCGAGCCAGCGACGCCGGCTTCGTCGAGCGCGGCCTCGGCCAGCTGCGCACCGCCTTCAGCGCCGTCTCGCCGTGCCCTGCCGAGCTCACCGAGGAGAGCGCGACCGTCACGGCGAGCACCACCGCAGGCACCACCACCGCAGGCACCACCACCGCAGGCACCACCGCCCACGACCCGCGCGACGCCGATCAGGACCGCGTGTTCTGGTCCGACCAGCGCTTCGGACCGGTCGAGCTGCGGGCCACGCTGCGCACGCCCTACCAGTTCTACAAGCTCGCCGAGGACGTCGACACCGAGATCGACAAGCCCTCGGCGCTGGTCAGCTTTCAGATCGTCACCCGCGATCGGGCCAGCTGTTACAACGCCCTCGGCGTGCTGCACGGCTCGTTCACGCCGGTGCCGGGGCACTTTCGCGACTACGTCGCCCTGCCGCGGCCCAACCGCTATCAGGCGCTGCACACCGCGGTCATCAACCGCAACGGCGTGCGCCTCGAGCTGCAGATCCGCTCGCTGGCGATGGACGCGGTCGCCGAGCGGGGCATCGTCGCCGAGTGGCAGCGCGGCGGCCTCAAGGACGGCGGATGGCAGCGCCTCAGCTGGCTCGAGGGCCTGATGGACTGGCAAGGCGAGGTCCAGGATCCGCACGAGTTCATCGAGGCGGTCAAGGCCGAGCTGTTCGCCGACGAGGTCTACGTGTTCACCCCGGAGGGCGACATCCACACCTTCCCGAAGGGCGCGACGCCGATCGACTTCGCCTTCGCGGTGCACACCAACATCGGGGTCCACTGCTCGGGCGCGCGGGTCAACGGCCACCTGGTGCCGCTGCGCTATCAAATGCGGCAGGGCGACACCATCGAGATCCTCACCAACCCGGCGCCCTGCGTCCGCCAGGAGTGGCTCAAGATGTGCCACACCTCGCGGGCCCGCGCGCGCATCAAGCAGCTGCTGCGCCAGGGCGAGCGCCTGCGCCTGCGCGGGCTCGGTCGCAGCCTGCTCGAGCAGGAGCTGACCGACCGCGGTCGCACGCTCGCGGAGTTCGAGGAGCTCGGCCTGGTCGCGCGCCGGGCCGCGGAGTTCGACCTCGGCAAGGACCTGCGCGACGTGCCCGGCGCCGACGGCCTCTACGAGGCGGTGGGCAGCGGTCAGCTCGCGTCGCGGCGGGTCGCCGACGCGCTCGCGCCGGTCCAGGAGCCGAACGCGGACGACAGCCTGATCCGCCGCATGTTCCGGCGCATGTCGGGCCGCAAGGTCAGCGCCCGCACCGGCCCCCTGGGTCTGCCCACCGAGGGCGCGCCGGGCTCACCGATGATGATCACCCGCGAGCGCACCGAGAGCGCCGGCGCCGGCCAGCCGATGATCCAGCTCGCGCCCTGCTGCTCGCCCGTGCCCGGTGATCCGCTGATCGGCTACTTCAGCCCCGGCAAGGGCATCGTCGCCCACGTCGAGACCTGCGCCGAGGCGCTCGAGCGCCTCGAGGAGCGCCGCGTCTACCTCGCCTGGGCCCCCGACCTCGAGCTCGACGCCGCCGCCATCGTCGAGGTCCGCACCGCCAACAGCGTCGGCCTGCTCGCCGAGATGAGCCGCGCCTTCTCGCTGTGCGGCATGAACATCAAGCAGGCCAACTGTCGCACCTACGACAACGGCGTGCGGGCGATCAACACCTTCCATACCTCCGTGAAGACGTTGAGCCAGCTCAGCTCGCTGATGCGCACCCTCAAGAACATCCCCGGCGTGCTCGGCGTCGAGCGGGTGTTCTCACGCTCCGCGTCCGTGCCCAGCGGCGACTAGTCGGCCTCCACGACCCCACAGCAGGTCGCAGTGGGGTTGACAGGCGCGGGCGGGCCGGTTATGCGTGCAGCCCCCGCTCGCAGGAACAAAGCCATGGCTTCCTTCTCCAAAGTTACCGAGTCCAAGCGCTCACGCCGCAACAAGAACGCCGGGAAAGCCCGCAAAGCCAAGCTCGCCCGGAAGAGCACCGCCTCATACAGCGAGCTGTTCGGCCCGCTCGGCGAGCCCGGCGCGGCCGCCCCGAAGGCCGCCCCGACGAAGCAGGCTGCCGCCCCGGCTGCCAAGGCCTGAGCCAAGACCACCCACAGATCTCCACAGCAAGGGACCTGTCCGAAAGGGCATGTCCCTTGTTTGCGTGCGTGCACCGTGGCGAATGGCCGCAGGGTCGTGCTGACGGACGCCTTTGGAACAGCGTCCCGCTGGCCCCGGCCGCGGTGAAAACCCCGAAGACCTGGCGGATAAGCGGCTCAGGGTGGGGCTCTGCGGCAATGTTTCTTGTCGCGGCAAATTGTGCGAAGGTTGCGCCGACCGGTACACGCGACCCCCCTTGCGTGCGCTTGATCAACCATGCACCAGCGCATAGTCTCGCCCCGGCGCACGACCGCGCCGGCCCCTGGCGTATGACCTGGCCAGCGTGATGCCCCCTGGAGACCTCCCGATGAACACAGCGACGACCGCGGCGCCCCAGATCCCTCCCGGCACAGTGATCGAAGGGACCTATACGACGGGAGCGGTGGTGCGTTCACGCCTCGGCTCGGTGACCTACGCGGCCACCGACCGGTCCCAGAGTCGGGTCGACATCACGATCCATGCCCCGGAGTGCTTCGCCTCGCCGGTCGCGCTCGAGCGTAGCTTGCGTGAGCTCCGCCAGCTCGAGAAGGTCCAGTCGCCGCAGGTGCTGCGGGTGATCGACGCCGGCAAGCTCCCGCGCGGCGGCATCTACGAGGTGCACGAGGCGGTCGACGGCGTGTCGTTCGCCGAGCTCGGGGCGATCCCCCCGGCCGAGGTCGGTGCGCTGATCCACGAGATCGTCGCCGGCCTGCAGGCGGCGCAGAAGGTCGGCGTCCTGCACCGCAACCTCGGCGCCGAGGCGGTCCTGCGCACGGACCAGGGCATCAGATTGACCGGCTTCGCGGTCGGGGACCCGCAGGGTGGGGTCAGCTTCGGCGCGCTCGACTGCATCGCCCCCGAGCAGGTCGAGGGCAAGAACATCGACGAGCGCACGCTCGTGTATAACCTCGCGGCCCTGACCTACCGGCTGCTGCGCGGCGCCTCGCTGTTCACCGGGGGCGACAACGGCACCCAGCTGCTGCAGGCGGCCGCCAGCCTGCCGCCGCAGGAGTCGATGCCGGCCCCGCTGTTCGCGGCCCTGGCCAAGGACCCGAAGTCGCGCCCGAACCTGCTGCAGAAGTTCCTCGCCGAGCTCGAGGAGATCGTCAGCGAGTTCGCCAACTTCCCCCAGACCAGCGTGAGCGACGCGCCCGAGGCCATGACCGACCTGCGCGAGGACCGCGCGGTCCTGAGCGAGCCCAAGGCTGGCGAAGGGCGCGAGGTCGGTGATACCCTCGCCGCGCTAATGACCGACTCTGACGCGCCCAAGCAGCCGTCGGCCCCGGAGGGCGCGAAGCCCAACCCGGAGGCCAAGCCGAACCCGACGCGGCCCGCCATCGTGACCGGTCCCGGCATGATCACGCCGCCGCCGAGCATCGGCAAGCCGCCTTCACTCGGTGCCCCGCCGAGCCTGGGCAAGCCGCCCTCGCCGCTTGGAGGCCTTCCGAGCCTCGGCAGCTTGCCGAGCCTCGGTAAGCCGCCCGGTGCGATGGGGGCGCCGCCGACGTTGGGTGCGCCGCCGAATTTGGGCGGGCCGCCGAATCTCGGTGGACCGAGCACACCGCCGCCGTCCTTCGGACCGCCGAGCGCAGCCCCCCCGGCGATCTCCACGACACCGACCGCTGCGGCCGCCGCTGCGACCGGCGCCGCCAAGCCGCGAACCCGCGGCTGGACCATGTTCATGGAGGTCACCGAGGACGAGGCCGGGAACCCCACCACACCGGGCGTTCCGGCCCCGGGCGCATCCGTCACGCCCTCGAGCCTGGCCCCACCGAGCAATCTCCCGCCGAGCAACCTCCCGCCGAGCAACCTCCCACCGCTGAGCAACCCGGCCCAGAGCAACCCGTCGCTGCCCGTCGCCCCGTTCCAGGCACCGACAGCACCGACTTCGCCGATGACCGCGCCGATGACCGCGCCGATGTCGGCACCGGTTCAGGCGCCCATGGCCAAGGCCGAGGTCAAGCCCAGCACCCGCGGCTGGACGATGATCATGGACGATCCGGAGGAGGCCGCCGCGCCCGGCGTGGCGACGCCCGCCGTCGCAGCGGCTCCCCAGGCGCCGAGCCCGACCATCCGCGGTTGGACCATGCTCGAGGAGCTCAACGAGCCCGCCCCGGCGAGCCCCGTCGCGGCGACTGCGGTCGCCCCGGCGAGCCCGCAGGTCGAGGCCGCTCCCACTCAGGCCCCGAGCTCGCGCGGCTGGACCATGTTCATGGAGGCCGAGCTGCAGGCTGGACCCAAGCCGGAGGAGCCGGTCGAGGTCGAGCCCGAGTTCTATGACGGCGCGGTGGAGACTGACAGCGGCACGGTGGTTGCCTTCGCCCCGACGGCAGCCGACCCGAACGCGTCCTTCCGCCGGGCCGCTGCCGAGCCTGTCGATGGCGCGCAGGAGCCGATGCGCTCGTTCGGTGCGCGACTGCGTGGCGACGTCGAGGAGGCTGCTCCGCGCGCCCCGTCGCTCGACCCCGCGAGCGTGCCCTCGGCCTCCGCCGAGGTCCCGAGCTTCGCCGGCAACAACCTCGGCTTCGTGGTCGGCACGCCGGGAACACCCGCTGCTGCGGGCGAGCGACGCCCGGAGCCCGACGCCCTCGACAGCGAGGACGCCGAGGCCAGCAGCGGCGGCAACAGCAAGATGATCGTCATCGGCGTGGTCGTGGTGGTGGCGATCGTGATCGCGATCGTGCTCGCCACCCGCTAGTTCGCACCTGGCCCTCAAGACATGTTCTTTTAATAGAACATGTCCTGAGGGCCAGCTCGTTAAAGCGACCTCACTCGTGGTGGTAGGGGTGCCCGGCGAGCAAGCTCGCGGCCCGGTACAGCTGCTCGAGCAGGATCAAGCGCGCGAGTCGGTGCGGCAGGGTCAAGCGCGACAGCGCGAGCAGCCGGTCGGCGCCCGCGCGATCGGCCGCGCTGAAGCCGTCGGCGTCGCCGATGTAAAAATGCACACCGCGCGCGCCCTCGGTCCGCCACTGCGCGATCCAATTGGCGAGGCCGCGGGTGTCGAGCTGCTCACCGCGCTCATCGAGCAGCACCCGCACCGTCGGCGCGGCATGGCGGCTCCAGTGCGCGCGCACGGCCGCGGCGTCGCGGACCTCGACGACCTCGAGCGGCGCAAAGGGCTGGATGCGCCGCAGGTACTCGGCGCACAGCGACTGTAAGCCGGCATCCTTCAGCTTGCCGGCGGCGACCAGGGCCAGCCGCATGCGCTGCTACTTGCCGCGACGGGGCGGCACCGGACC
>NZ_JACCSO010000478.1 GCF_013812955.1 Nannocystis sp.
CGGCGGGACCGAGCCAGCGCAGCCCACGGGCGCCGGCGGCCACGGCGTTGGCATGCAGCGCGGCGAGCCCGGCCTCCTCGGCCTGGTCGCGCGCGATCACCAGCTTGCCGGTGCGCGCGTGCGGCACGTCGTGGCTGACCGCCCAGGCGTAGAGCAGCGCCTGTCCCCGGAGACAGGTCTCGGCCTTGAGCGAGCCCGGCGGGTAGTACAGGCCGCCGTGGATCACCCCACTGTTGCGGCTGGTGACTCCGGTGCCCTCCTGGGCGGCGCGCTCGAGCACGACGACGGCGAGACCGCGGCGAGCCAGCGCCGAGGCGAGGGCACAACCAACGACTCCGGCACCGACCACCGCGACGTCCATGCCCGCCATTTTAGCGCCTATGCCCCCCTCTGGCTTGCCTGACGCAGTTCAGCGGCGTACAAACCCGAGACTCAGCCATGGAAATGCACATCGTCACGTACACTTTCAAGGCGGACAACGTGTGGGAGACCGTCGACACGTGCTGGCACAGCCCCTTCTTTTACTGGCAGAAGAACGGTGTGCGGGTGACGCCGCCGGTGCCGTTACGGGTGGTCGTGTGGGGCTCGGTGGTCGACGAGTCGGATGAGGGCTGGATCAACGTCGGCGGCGCGAGCGCCATGCTCATGCAGGTGGTCCAGGCGCGCGGGCTCAAGGGCCAGATGATCCGGGTCGAGGTCGGCGAGGAGATCTCCGAGCAGCCCAACGATTGACGGCGTTCGCTCGACAAAACAAAACGAGGGCCCATCCGGGACCCTCGCGAAAGTTTGAAGTTGTTCAGGACGCCAGACGACGCCAAAAGGACGACGTGACGGACGACAGCGAAGTCAGCCCGTCACGACCGGCTCAGTTGGCCTTCTTGTCGGGCTCTTGATACCAGGTCAGCGCCTCGATCATCTTCTCGAGCTCGTTGAACTCGACCTTGACGCCCTTGTCGCTGAAGAACAGGTCATTGCTGACGAGCGGGCTGCGGCGCTGGGCGATGAAGAGGATGGGGTCGCCGCCGCGGGTGTAGCCGAGCTGGACGATGGCGTTCTTGAGCCAGCGGCCGGAGTCCCCGAAGGTGAACTCGCGGGTGAGCCGGTAGAAGCCCTCGTGCGGCAGCTTGACGAGGGACTCGCCCCAGCCGAACGAGGCCGACGGGATCTTGACCCCCGGCATCTGGAACCGCCACTGGTTCTGGATGTTGTTGACTGGCAACAGCACGGATGCGGGCGCGAATTCGGCGTCCGTGCGGATGAGGATCAGCATGTTGGGGGCGACGGTTGCCTCGTGCCCGGGCAGGAACTTCGTCGTCTTGTAGATCCCCGGTTGGTACTGAAAGGCCATACGGCGAGGAACAGTACAGAAACAAGGGTCGATGGGGAAGGACCAAAGCGCAGGCGGTGATCGCGGGGGCCGAGCCCGGCGCGCACGGACCGCTGCCCCGGCGGCCTTTTATCCCGCAGCGGGGGAGGCAATCTGCGGTGTAATCTCCGGTCATGGTCACTTGTGTGCCTGTCTCCTTGGCATCGGCATGCCCGGTTGTGTTAGGAAGTCACGGCCGCCGTGTCTGATTCCGTCATTGTAGTCAACGCTGATGGCCCGGAGACCCGGGTCGCGCTCATCGAGAGCGGGATCTTGTCCGAGTTCTACGTCGAGCGCGAGCGCGAGCGTGGGACTGTGGGCAACGTGTACAAGGGCAAGGTGCTGCGGGTGCTCCCGGGCATGCAAGCCGCCTTTGTCGACATCGGCGAGGAGAAGGCCGCGTTTTTGTACGCGGGCGACATCGCAGCGCCGGGCGCCGCGCAGGCCTCGGTCGACGACGACGACGGCGAGGGCGTGCCGCGTCGCACCGGCAAGCACATCGACATCACGGAGCTGGTGCGTCCGGGCCAGGAGATCCTGGTCCAGGTCGTGAAGGATCCGATCTCGAGCAAGGGCGCGCGGATCACCACGTACATCTCGCTGCCGGGCCGCAACGTCGTCTTCATGCCGACGGTCAGCCACATCGGGATCTCGCGGCGGATCTCCAGCGAGCGCGAGCGTCGCCGCCTGCGTCGCCTGGTCGACCAGATGCGCCCCGCCGGCGCCGGCTTCGTCGTGCGCACCGTCGCCGAGACGGCCACCAACGGCCAGATCCGGGCCGACATGGACTACCTGCTGCGCTTGTGGGCCAACATCAAGGTCAACGAGCGCGTGCACCGGGCGCCGTGCCTCCTCTATCGCGACCTGAACCTGATGCTGCGGGTCGTCCGGGACAACCTGACGCCCGAGCTCAGCAAGGTGATCGTCGACGACCGGCTCGCGCACGAGAAGCTGGCGCGCTTCGTATCGGCCTTCATGCCGGACTGCGCGCAGAAGATCGAGCAGTACAGCGGGCGCGAGCCGATCTTCGACGGCTACGGCATCGAGGTCGAGCTCAACCGCGCGCTCGAGCGCAAGGTCCCGCTCAAGAGCGGCGGCTCGCTGGTCTTCGACCAGGGCGAGGCGCTGACCGCCGTCGACGTCAACACCGGCAAGTTCGTCGGCGCCAAGGGCAAGACGCTCGAGGAGACGATCACGCAGACCAACCTCGAGGCGGCGGAGGAGATCGCCGACCAGCTGCGGCTGCGTAACCTCGGCGGCCTGGTGATCATCGACTTCATCGACATGGACAAGGAGTCCAACCGGCGCAAGGTCTACCGCAAGCTGCAGGACGTCCTGCGCCGCGACCGCGCCAAGGCCCACATCACCAAGATCTCGGAGATGGGTCTGGTCGAGATGAGCCGCAAGCGGACGCGCGAGAGCCTCGGCCGGCTCCTTACCGCGCCCTGCGAGTCCTGCAACGGCAAGGGCTACACCAAGAGCGCGAGCACGGTCTGCTACGAGATCCTGCGCGAGATCCGACGCGAGGCCCCGCACATGACGGGCGACACCGTGCATGTCCAGGCCGCGCCCCCGGTCGCCGAGCTGATGAACGGTCCGGAGACCGGCGCCATCGACCACATGGTCAAGCGCATCCAGCGGGGCATCGAGGTCCAGAGTCGCAAAGATTTCCACATCGAGAAGTTCGAGATAAGGTCGAAGAACAAGGGCAGGAACAGCGGCGACTGATTCCAGAGGTCCGGACATGCCAGCACTGCAGGGGCGAGCAAAGGATGAGCGTCGTCGTGGCGAGCGCCACGCGATCAACCCCGAGTTCGCCGCGCTCGAGCCGGGCAGCCTGACCTTCGTCAGCAGCCTCAGCGAGACGGGGGTGTTCATCAACTCCCGGGTGCGCCTGCCGGTCGGCGCCGCGATCGATATGCGCTTCACGGTGCTGCTCGACGAGCCGATCGTCATCCACGGCCCTGGTCGGGTGATCCACCATCAGGACGAGCCGCGCGGGATGGGGGTCGCCTTCGGCCATCTGAGCGCGGAAATGCAGCTGCGCGTCATCGACGCGATCAACTGGTACCGCGCCCGCGGCCTCTCCGGCGAGCAGGCGTTTCGAACGCGCGAGCTGACGCCCGACGAGCTGCGCCAGATCGACGAGGAGAACGAGGAGGACCCGGCCGAGGAGTCGGTGACCAGCCTCAGCACCAGCGACGTGGTCTCCGAGAGCGGCTCGTACCCGGAGCTCAGCAGGGGCGGGCTGGTGCCGGTCGACGACGATGACGAGCGAGCGCCCGCCGCCTCGGCCCGCGGCAAGCCGCCGACGCAGCCGCCGTTGCCCCCGGTCAGCAAGCCGCCTGCGCCGCTCAAAGACGACGAGTACGAGGACTTCTGAGCCCGCAAGCCCGGCGCCGGGGCCTTTGCAGCGCCGCGATTTAACGGTCATAGTCTGCCCGTGAGCCTCGGTAAGCGGATCTGGGACGTCGCCCGTTCGAACATCACGGACTTTCGCAGCGCCCTGAAGCCCGACGCCCTCGACGGCCTCAGCGAAGAGGAGCGCCGCGTGCTCGCCGACGACGAGGACAAGGGCACCACCGTCGGGGCCAAGGCCGGACGCAAGGCCCGCCAGTTCCGTGACGCCGCCGAGGAGGCCTGGGAGAAGGCCTTCGAGGCCGCCCAGGCCCGCGCCGGCGGCGTTCCCGGCTCCACACGTCCGAGCCCGGAGGCCGACCGCATCCGCTGGTATCGCACCCTCGAGCTCGAGCCCGGCGCCGACCTCCCGACCGTCCGCAAGGCCTACCGTCGCCTGCTCAAGCAGTACCACCCGGACAAGTTCGCCAGGGACCCCGAGAAGTACAAGGCCGCGACCGAGGTCGCCCGCAACATCACCGCCGCGTACGAGGGCCTGAACGGGCTGCTCGGGGCCTGAGCGGGCGATCTGCGTCCCAGCGGGCTATCCGCCCGCGTGCGAGCGCCGGGGCCGAAGTTGATGCGGGTCGATGCGGTAGCAGTGGACCGCGCGAGCACACCTCGCGTATTTTCCGGCGCAGGTCCCCTTGCCCCGCAGCAGCGCCTCGAAGTCCAAAGCCTCCGCCCGTTCGACCCTCGCCGGCCAGGCTGACCGTCACGCGCTGTACGAGCGCGCCGTGCAGGATCCGGAGGGCGACGTGAAGTTCTTCGCCCGCACGTATCGCAAGCTGCGCGGGCATGACCCGGTCAGCATGCGCGAAGATTTCTGCGGGACGGCGGCGCTGTGCGAGGCGTGGGCCCGCAGCTCGCCGGAGCGCACGGCGATGGGCGTCGACCTGTCGCAGGACACCATGAACTGGGGCCTCGAGCATCACATCGTGCCCGCCGGCCGCGAGATCGCCAGCCGCGTCACGCTGGTCTGCGAGGACGTGCGCGAGGTTCGAAAGCCGAAGGTCGACCTCACCTGCGCGCTGAACTTCTCGTACAACTGCTTCAAGACCCGGGCCGAGCTGCTGAGCTACTTCACGGCGGTGCACGCCGGCCTCAACCGCGACGGCGTGTTCCTCCTCGACTTGCTCGGCGGCACCGAGTCGATCCTCGAGGGCACCACCGACAACGACCACGGCGACTTCATCTATCGCTGGGAGCAGGCCAAGTTCGACGCCTTCTCCCACGACTTCCTCTGCTACATCCACTTCCTGTTCCCCGACGGCTCGAAGATCTACCGCGCCTTCACCTACGACTGGCGCCTGTGGATGGCCCCCGAGCTGCGCGACATCCTGCTCGAGGCCGGCTTCTCCAAGGTCCACTTCTACTGGGAGAAGACCGACGCCAAGGGCGAGGGCACCGGCGTGTTCTACGAGCCGGACTACGTCGAAAACCAGGAGATCTGGTGGACTTACATCGCCGCCGAGCGCTGAGCCGCGTCCCTCGACCCTCGTGAATCTCATGCCCAAGAAGCCAGCCAAGAAGCCCGGTATCCCCCCCGTCACGACCGTCGCAGGCAAAAAAGCCGCGGCGAAGAAGGCCGCCTCCAAGCCGCCGCTCGCCGCGAAAACCGCGAAGAAGCCGCCTGCCGCGAAGAAGCCGCCCACCGCGAAGAAGGCCGCCAGGCCGACCCTCGCCCAGCGCGCCGACAAACACACGCTCTATCAAACCTCGGTCCAGTCGCCCGCCGTCGACATCGAGTTCTTCGAGGCCGAGTTCGCCAAGATGCGCGGCCGCAAACCACTGCGCATGCGCGAAGACTTCTGCGGCACCGCGCTGCTGTCGACCGTGTGGTGCAAGTCCGACCCGCAGCGCACCGCCCTCGGCGTCGACCTCGACGCCGCGACCCTGGCCTGGGGCCGCGCCCACAACCTCGAGCCCGCCGGTCCCGAGGTCGCTCGCCGGGTCAAGCTCGCCCAGGCCGACGTGCGTGAGACTCGCTTCGCCAAGGTCGACCTGACCCTGGCGATGAACTTCAGTTACTGCGTGTTCCACACCCGCGAGGCGCTCGCGGCCTACTTCGCCGCGGCCTACCAGGGCCTGGTGCGCGACGGGGTGTTCGCGCTCGAGGTCTACGGCGGCACCGAGAGCATGAGCGTGATGAGCGAGGAGCGGCCGGTCCGCGGCAACGTCACGTACATCTGGGAGCAGGAGAAGTTCAACACGATCGACCACCACACGCTGTGTCACATCAGCTGGCGGTTCAAGGACGACAGCGTGCTCGAGCGGGCCTTCACCTACGATTGGCGGCTGTGGACCTTGCCGGAGCTGCGCGAGCTGCTGCTCGCCGCGGGCTTCCGGGACATCAAGTTCTACTTCGAGCGGGTCGACGGCGACGAGGGCGACGAGTTTCTGACGGGCACCGGCGAGTTCATCGCCCGCACCGAGATCGACAATCAGGAGGCCTGGCTGGCCTATGTGATCGCCCTGAAGTGAGCCGTCGGCCGGGCGGAGTGCACCGGCAAGGCGCGCTCGCCCGGGACGAACGCCGAGCTCCGACCAGGGGTCACAGCCCGAGTCACAGCTCGAGCGTGGCGACCAGGTCGACGGCCTCGACCTGGGTCACGCGGGCGCGCACGAACTGACCCGGCTCGGCGGCGCCATCGGTGAGGATGACCTTGCCGTCGATGCCCGGGGCCTGGCCCTCATGGCGCCCCTCGAGCAGGAACTCGCTCTCGTCGCTGACGCCCTCGACCATGACCTCGAGCACCTCGCCGATCAGCGCCTCGTGCTTGGCCTGACGGATCTCCTCTTGCAGCTCCATCAATGCGAGGCGGCGCTCCTCGGCGAGCTCGGGGTCGACGCGGCCGGGCAGCAGCGCCGAGGGCGTGCCGTCCTCGCGCGACCACGGGAACACCCCGAGGTGGTCGACCTGGCCCTCCTCGATGAAGTCGTAGAGGCGCTGAAAGCCCTCCTCCGTCTCGCCCGGGTGGCCGACCAGCATGGTCGTGCGCAGGTAGATGTAGTTGCTCTGGGCCCGCAGGCGATCGACCAGGTTGCGGACGACCTTCTCCGTGTAGCCGCGACGCATGCGCTTGAGGACATCGGTGTCGACGTGCTGCAGCGGGACATCGATGTACGTGGCGATCTTCGGCTCGCTGGCGATCTGCGCGATCAGGCCGTCGCTGACGGTGGTCGGGAACGCGTAGTGCAGGCGGATCCACTTCAGGTCGCGGACCTGGCACAGGCCGTCGAGCAGCTTCTCGAAGCTCGGACGCTCGTCGAGGTCGGTGCCGTAGGTGGTCAGGTCCTGGGCGACCAGACACAGCTCGCGCGCGCCGGCGGCCACCAGCGTCTCGGCCTCGGCGACGATGCTTGCGATCGTGCGGCTGCGCTGGGGCCCGCGCAGCTTCGGGATGATGCAGAACGCGCAGGGCCGGTCACAACCCTCGGCGATCTTCAGATACGCGCTGTGGATCCTTCCGCTGACCTGGCGCGGGGTGGTGTGATCGTAGAGGTACGCGCGCCGGCTCAGCGGCGACACCCCCATGCGCTCCGCTCCGCCCTGCAGCACCTGCGCCAGGCCGAGCATGTCCGCCGAGCCGAGGAAGTTGTCGACCTCCGGCATCTCCCGCGCCAGCTCCTCGGGGTAGCGCTGGCTCAGGCAACCAGCGACGACCAGACGCTTGCGCACGCCCGCGGTCTTGGCCTGCGCCAGCTCGAGGATCGTCTCGATCGACTCCTGCTTGGCCTCCTCGATGAAACCACAGGTGTTGACCACCAGCGTGTCGGCCTCCTCCGCCGAGCCGACCAGCTCGTGCCCCTGGTCGCGCACCACACCGAGCATGATCTCCGTGTCGACCTGGTTCTTCGGACAGCCGAGAGATACGAAGTAAACCTTCTTCTTCGGCGCGCGCGTGTCCTGGGTCGGGGCGGTCATGGGGGGGCAGGGAAGCATGTCCGCCCAGGAGGGTCAACGTCGCCACCTCAATGACCTTGCGCACGACTCACATCTTCTTGCAGCCGCCGCCCGCCTTCGCCAACCCCGCCGCCCGCAACTCGCGGCCCGTCGGACCCTCTCCGAGCGCGGCCCGTCGCTCGGGCCCGTGCGCCGGCCCCAACACGTCGCGCATGTACGCCGCGTAGTCGAAGGTGTCCGAGTGCTCCGGTGTGTGGCACTGCAAACACACCTCGACGCCAGGGTCACGGCGAATGCCGAACGGCTTGCCGCGCTTCTCCGGGCTGTCGACGTGCGCGCTGCCGGGACCGTGGCATTGCTCGCACTGCACGTCCTGCAGCCCCGCGTTCTCGACCACCTCGGATCCACCGGGCTCACGAAAGCCGGTCACATGGCAGCCGACGCAGCTGAGGTCGAACTGCTTGTTGGCGACGGCCAGCGTCTCGTACGCGCCCGCGTGGCGCGTCTTGTCCCAGTGCTCGGCCTCGTCGCTGTGGCACGCGGCGCACTGCTCGCCGCCGACGTAGCCCGGTTGACCCTTGGCCGGTGGCGGCGCCTTGACGCCGGCGAAGCGGCGCTGGTTCTGGGTTGCGACCCAGTCGTCATAATTCCGGAGGGCAGCGGCCGCGTCGCGGTCGGCCTCGAGATGACAGGAGATCTTCGTCTGCTCGAGCGTGACGGCGACCGCGCCCGTGATCGGGGCCGGCTGTGCGAGCTTCGCGGCGAGCGCCGCGCGCTCCTGCTCGTTCCGGGTGATGAAGGTCTTGTCGGCGCTGGGATCGGCGCGGAGCTTCTCGAGGCGAGCGTCCAGCCGCGCGAGCTCGCGAGCCTGCGTCTCCTGCGTCGGGATCACCGTCCACTCGTCGCCGGGTGGCAGCTTGGCCGCCGCCGCCGGCTCGATCTGCAGCCGCAGGTGCGTCACCGTCTGGGCCTGCTCGCCGGGCTCGACCACCCAGGTCCGACCGACCCGCGCCGGCGGTCCACCCAGCCGCGTCCGCTCGAGTCCCACCGGCACACCGACGACGATAAGGTCGATGCCCTCGACCTCGCGCGCGAGCTGTTCGGCGCTGGCGCGTGAGCCCTGCACGAGCACGATCGCCAGCTCGGCGCCGGCCGCTCGCATCGCCTTGACCTCGGATGCGACCGACGCCGCCAGCGGCTCGACCTTCACGGGCGGCTTGAGCGTCGACACCAGCTCCGGCTCGATCACCGCGGTCACCCCGGCGTCGATCCCCAGCTTCGCATCGCCGAGGCGAACCAGCCGATGGCCCTGCACGCCCCGCGCATCGAACGCGCGACTGTTCGCCAGCACCCGCGGCAACGGCCATGTCTCGAGAGCCAGGTCCTTGCGTGGGGAGACGAGGTCCGTCGGTCCGAGCCCCGACACCAGCTGGCCACCGAGCCCCGCGAACCGGGCCTGCAAGGCGCTCGCCCGCTGTTCGGCCTGCGCCCAGCTCGCCTCGTCGCGCGCGGCCTCCGGACCCGCGGGGTCGGGGAACAGGAACGAGCCCGGCTCGAGCACCAGCCGCGTCTGTGGCTGCGACTGGGCCTCGATGTAGCCGAAGGCGTACTGCAACCCGCCGAGCGGCTCGGTGGTGCAGCCGCAGGGGGCGATCGTGCCGATCACGCGCGCGAAGGCGAAGATGTCGACGACGAGCCGCGGGGCCGAGGAAGCCGAGGAAGTTGGTTCGGCCTGGGCCGGCGTCGCCCCGGTCGGAGTCGTCGCCGCGGGGCGCGTGTCCGGGGCGGGTCCACCGCAGGTCGCGCAGGCGAGGGTGGCCGAGGCGCACAGGCCGAGCAGCGCAAACAAAGATCTCCCCCTGAAGCTGCGGCCGGGGGGGAGGCGAGGGCGAAGGTAATGAGTCATGGAGGCCAGCGCGGAGGAGATCTTAGTCGGCCGGGGCCATCGCGCCGGACCGCTCGGTGCGACGAAGCGCACAGAAGAGCCCCCGGTCGCAGCGCTCGCCCGGCCACTCAAGGCTTTATAAGGGGCGCTCATGCACGGCGCTGCGGCGCGAAGACCTGGCCACCACTCAGCGCGCCCACCGCCCGCTGACCTCCGGCCAGGCCGGCTCCCGACTTGACCGCCGGGACCTCGGCAGTTAGCCTTCGCACCCTTTCGCACCGCCGCTCTTTCGAGACACGCAGGATAGCAAGCACTCATGGCCGTCAAGATCAGGCTCGCCCGTATGGGCTCCAAGAAGCGCCCCTACTACCGCATCGTCGCCGCCGACGCCCGCTGTCCGCGCGATGGCCGGTTCCTCGAGCGCGTCGGTACCTACGACCCCCACGGTGAGACCGTCGTTATCAACGAGGCGCGCATCAGCTACTGGCAAGGCGTCGGCGCTCACCCGACCATCACCGTCGCTCGCCTCCTCCGTAAGGCCCGCAAGGCCACCGCGGTCGCCGCCAAGCCCTGAATCGAGCGCAATCGGCGGTCCATGGCGTGCCGAGGCGCGCCATGTTCCGTCGATTACCGCTTGCCGCCGCGTGCTGCTGCTGGTTGCCGCATCGCGCGCCCAGGGACCGCCCCAGGCGGAGCCCTGTTTTGCTGTGCAGCGCCGGGTGTGAAATGCTCTACGGGTCGTGATGCCGCGACCCGTCTCTCCCGCTCGTGACCCCGCCCGCTCGCACCCTGGAGGCATCCATGTCGTCATCGCCCGCCAATATCTCCCTCAAGGACCTCATCGAGTACCTCGCGCGCGCCCTCGTCGACCACCCGGATGAGGTCAGCGTCTCCGAGGTCGCCGGCGAACAGACCGTCGTGCTCGAGCTGAAGGTGGCCAAGGACGACCTCGGCAAGGTCATCGGCAAGCAGGGACGGACCGTCAAGGCGATGCGCGCCCTCCTCAGCGCCGCGTCGGCCAAGCTCCGCAAGCGCGCCGACCTCGAGATCCTCGAGTAAGGCCGTGCCCGCGCCCAAACCCAGCGCCAGCGACCCCAGCGACCCCAGCGCCCTCGCCGTCGCTGCCGTCGTCGGCGCGCATGGCGTGCGCGGCTGGGTCCGCGTGCATCTCTACGACCCCAACTCGAGCGCCCTGCGCCGCGGCCTGGTCGTCACCCTGCGCGCGCCGCAGCAAGAACCACTGCCGCTGAAGCTCACCGCCGTCGAGCCGATCCCCGGCAAACCAGTGTGTCGCGTCCAGCTCGCCGGTATCACCGACCGCGATCAGGCCGAGGCCCTGAGAGGCCGCGAGCTATGGCTCGCCCGCGCCGACCTCCCACGGCTCGCCAAGGACGAGTTCTACCTCGCCGACATCCTCGGTCTGCCCGTCGAGCGCCTGCGCCCCGATGGCAGCGTCCAGCCGCTCGGCACCGTCGTCGGCCTGACCAGCAACGGCGCCCAGGACCTGCTCGAGGTCGAGTTTCAGCTCGAGGGCCGTCGCCCCGACACCTGGCTGCTCCCGGCCCTCCCGCAGTTCATCGCCGAGGTCGAGGGCCGCGTGCTCGTCGAGCTGCCGCTCGGCATGCTCCCGGACGCGCTCGCCGGCGATGACGAGGCCGTCGAGGAAGGGCCGAAGCCGACCGAGGAGCCCGAGGAGCCCGAGGAGCCCGGCGCGTGAGCGGTCCGACCTTCGAGGTCTTCACGCTCTTCCCTGACGCGATCGCCGGCTTCCTGCGCGGCGGCCTGATCGGCAAGGCCGCCCAGCAGGGCCTCGTCGCCGTTCACTGCACCGACTACCGCGACTTCACCAGCGACCGGCACCGCACCGTCGACGACGCCCCTTATGGTGGCGGCCCCGGCATGGTCATGAAGATCGAGCCCGTCGTCGCGGCCCTCGAGTCCGTCACCGCCGCTCGCGGCCCCATGCACCGCGTGCTCCTCACCCCATCGGGCCCGCGCTTCGACCAGCGTGCCGCTCGCCGCCTGGCCCGCATGCCCCGCATCGCCCTGCTCTGCGGCCGTTACGAGGGCATCGACGACCGCGTGCGCGAACGCTACACCGACGAGTGCCTCTCGCTCGGCGACTTCGTGCTCAACGGCGGCGAGGTGGCCGCGCTGGCGATCATCGAGGCGGTCGCCCGCCTGTGCGAAGGCGTGCTCGGCAACCCCGAGTCCGCCGCCCACGACAGCTTCTCGGGCGATCCGTCGGACCCTGAAGACCACCTGTCCCCCAAGACAGGTGAATGGCTCGAGTTCCCGCAGTACACCCGCCCTCCGGAATTTCGTGGTCTCGGCGTGCCCGCGACGCTGCTCGCCGGGGCCCACGCCGAGGTCGACCGCTGGCGCGCCGTCCAGGCCTGGCGTCGGACCTGGGCCCTGCGCCCGGACCTCCGCCCGTCCCGCAGCCTGCCCGCCGCCACCGCGATCCACGTCGCCGTCGCCGCGGAGGCGATCTCCAGCGATGTGGCGGCCGGGTTCCAGACCCTCACCAGCCTCCCCGAGGCGCCCGGCCTGGTCGCTCTGGGCCCCACGCGACGCGCCCTGGGCCCCGAGGTCCAGCGCCACCGCGACTTCAAGGAGCTGCGCCGGGCTCTACGCCGCCGCCATGGCCTCGCCCCACAACTGGTCGCCGTCGCCCAGGGTCCGGTGTCGGAGGCGACCCTGCCGGTCGCCCACTCCGCCGCGGCATTGCTCGACCTGCTCGACCTGCTGGGAGATCTCTCCGCACCACTTGTGCTGCTGCCCGTGACCCCGCCGCCGCCCCTGGGGGATCTCACACCTGCCGGTGTTCCCGGCAGTGCAGGCATGCAGCGCCCCTCAGACTGGCCCGAGGGCGCGATCGCGGTCTTCGCGCTGGACCCCGCCCAGGTCGCGTCGGCTGCATTATATCTTGCGCGAACGCCCTCGATGATTGACTCTTCGCCCCCCCAGCCGGTATGTGGGTCGGCAATCTCCCTTGCCGCTGCGGCGCTCCGCGAGCTTCGCTCGCCCGCCGCTCGCTAGCTCCTGCGGCGCCCGCCGGCGCCCCGACCTTTGTAGAGCCCTGTCATGAGCAACAGCAGCCCGTTCATCGAGAAGATTGAGAACACCTACAAGCGGAGCGATCTGCCGGAGTTTCGTCCCGGCGATACCATCCGCGTCCACGCGAAGATCTCCGAGGGCGGCAAGGACCGCATTCAGATGTTCCAGGGCGTGTGCATCCACCGCAAGCGCAATGGTGGTCGCGGCGCCTTCACCGTCAGGAAGATCTCCCACGGCATCGGCGTCGAGCGCGTGTGGGCCGTCAACTCCCCCCGCGTCGTGAAGATCGAGCTCATCCAGCGCGGCAAGGTCCGCAAGGCCAAGCTCTACTACCTCCGCAACCTCAGCGGCAACGCGGCCCGTATTCGCGCACGCCTCGGCGGCTATGCCACCGACGTCATCACTGGCACCGGCCCCGGCACCAACACCGGCAGCACCGGCGACAGCGAGCCGAGCAGCTCCACCGAGGCATGAGCGCCGCCCCGCCCGCGTCCACGCGGGCGCGGGGACGTGCGAGTGAAGACCTGGCCGCGAGCTTCCTGGAAGCCCGCGGCCTCGTCATTTGTGGGCGCAACATCACCCTCGCGCACGCCGAGCTCGACCTCGTGGGTCGCATCGTCGGTCACGACGGCGCCCCGGACACGGTCGTCTTCGTCGAGATCCGCAGCCGCAAGGACGACCGCGCCGGCGACCCGGCCGAGACCGTCGACCGCAGTAAGCAGCGACGTGTGGTCCGTGCCGCGACCGCGTGGTTGTTGCGCGAGGAACTATGGGAGCGCGTCGCGGTGCGCTTCGATGTGCTCACCATCCTGTTCGGCGACGACAAAGCCCCGGAGATCACCTGGATCCCCGGGGCCTTTGAAGTCGACGGCTAGGCCGTCCAGGCGCTAGGCGCCCGTGGTCATCGCGGCCGGCGGCGGCACGTCGTCGTCCTTGCACTCGCCGGTCGCCGGGTCGACCAGCGCCATGCACTCGCCCTTGAGCATATCGACGGTGCCGGCCGAGAGGTCGTCATTGCACACGCAGAGCTTCTGGCAGCAGAACTCGCCGAGCTTCTGGATCTGCACGCAGTCGAAGCCGCTGGAGCAGTTGCTCTCCTTGGCGAGCAGCTTCTTGCCGATCCCGCCGTCCTTGCAGTCCGCGCTGGTCTCACAGGTCCGCGAACACATCGAGCGCTCGAGCACGTAGGTCGTCGACAGCTTGCAGGTGCCGTTGGTGCAGGCGAAGCGCGGCTTATCCTCTCCCGCGTTGCAATCCGCATCACCAGTGCACGGCTCTCCCGGCGGATCGGCGTCGTCGGCATACACGCAAAGCAGGTCGTTGCAGCTCAGCGCCGGGAACGTGACCACCTTGCTGTCCGGCGGGTCGACGTCGCCGTGGTTACAGGGAGCGCCGACATCACCCTTGGGACAGGCGGTCAGCAGCGGAACGAGGAGCATGGCACCCAGCAACGTGGCGGCGGTGCGGAGGAGAGCAGGCGTGCGGGTAGCTTGCATGTGGGATCTCGGTCTTGGCGGCCGGAAAGGGCCTCCATCGTACACGCCCGGGCCATAGGGTCAAGCGCTGCGAGCCCGTCGAAACTCGCGCATACCGCATCAATGCCCGAACAACGCCCGATTTTCGGCGATCCGCCGCAGCCCGCCGCTTCATAACGCCTACTCCCGCGAAGAGATCGTCCCTCCGCGCCACCCTCCATGATCGCGGTGAGTCGCCCCCACCCCGCTGCTCGCTGTCCACCGCGCTGTCCACCTCGCTGTCCACCTCGCTGTCCACCTCGCTGTCCCCATGCGCTCGCGCCTCGCTTTTGGCTCGTAAACCTGGTCCTCCAGATCTGTAATATAAATCACGACTTCTCTACTCCCCTGGACCGGAAATTTCGCCGCGACGCTGAGATCTCCGCAGACCACCCGCATGTCAGCCCCGTTTCACCTCGCCGAACCTGTTTCGGCGCGGCCTCCTTGTTCTCGTCCGTCCCCACCATCGCGCCCCGAACTCGCCCTTGCCACCCGGGACTGACAGAGGCGCGAAATTCCTCGACCGCCTGCTTGCTCTCACAGCGCCGCCAAGTGGGGCTTGCGGCTCCAAGCGAGCCGCTGGTAATGTCCAAGCCTCTATGAACGCGAGAAGTTACTCCGGCGCCCGCGCCCGAGTCGCTCCGCGGCTCGAGATTCGAGGCAAGAGCCGGGTTTTCTCGCCCGGCAAATACCCCGCTCGCTGAGGACGCAACGACCGCATGAAATCGCTCCGACACCTCACGTCACTCACTCTTCTCAGTCTTTGCGCCACGTGGACCCTCCACTCGGCTACGGCCGAGGCCGGTCCGCCGCCTCCGCCTGCGGGCAAAGTTCCACCGCCCGCCAGTGGCCCCGCTGTTCCGCCGCCGTCCGGGGGTCCTGCCATTCCGCCGTCGGGCGGGCCGATCAGCGCGGGTGCGACGAGCGGCCCGGCCACCGGCGTGCTCGTCGACGCCGAGGACAAGTACAAGAAAGAGGACTACCAGGGCGCCGCCGTCATCTTCGAGGCTGTGGCCTCGGGGAAGACCCCCGGCGACACCTACCGCGCCAAGTTCTGGCTCGGCAAGTCGCTCTACAAGCTCGAGTTCTACGCCGTCTCGCTGAGCGTCTTCAACGAGATCGTCGCCGCGGGCCCGAACCATCCGTACCACAAGCTGACGCTGCCCTGGCTCGCGTCACTCAGCCGCGAGCTGCCCGAGGGCGCCGGCGTGCTCGAGAAGGTCGGTACCTACAAGCCCGCCGACCTCGAGGACTCGGCCTTCGACGAGGTCCGTGACGAGCTCTACTACCTGCTCGGCCGCTTCAACTACCAGAAGGGCGACCTCGGCCAGGCGATCGCGCTGTTCGGCCAGGTTCCGGACGACAGCGACTACTACATCCCGTCGCAGTTCTTCCTCGGCGTCGCCGAGACCCGCGAGTTCCACGGCCCGCAGGCGGTCGAGGCCTTCAAGGCCGTGCTCCGCAAGAACATCACGCTGCGCGACCAGGCCAACAAGAACCGCAAGAAGACCAAGAAGGAGAACAAGAAGAAGAAGAAGGCCCTGAAGGTCGCCACCAAGGGCGGCAAGGTGCTCGTCGCCGGCAACACGGAGGAGCTCAGCTTCGACGAGGAGATGCAGCGCTACGAGGAGCGCGCCAACCTGGCGCTCGGCTACATCTTCTATCAGGTCGGCAAGTTCGAGACGGCCAACAAGTACTTCGACAAGATCCCGCTCGAGTCGCCCTACTGGCTCGACTCGATCCTCGCGGCGTCCTGGTCCGAGTTCCGCCTGGTCGAGGTCGAGCCCGACAAGGCCAACCTCCACTACCAGCGCACGCTCGGGTACATCCATACCCTGAACGCGCCGTTCTTCTACGACTACCTGTACCCGGAGTCGGTCATCCTCAAGGCGGTGACCTACTACTTCAACTGTCGCTACCAGCCGGCCAAGCTCTCCATCGAGGAGTTCAACCGCCGCTACCCGAAGACCCGCGACGACCTCAAGGACCTGCTCAACAAGGCCCCCGAGGACTTCGCGCTCTTCGACCTCAGCGTCAAGATCCGCAACAGCGAGTCGAAGCTCGACCCCTTCGTCGAGGAGGTCGCGCAGAAGTCCCTGCAGGACAAGACCCTCGAGAAGAACTACGCGTACGTCAACGAGCTTCAGCGCGAGCAGGCGCAGCTCGACGAGATGAAGCCGGACTTCAAGAGCAGCCCGCTCTCCGACACCATCACGGAGAACCTCGACGGCCTGCAGTCTCTCGCCAAGGAGACCACCGGCGCGCTGGCTCGCCAGCGCCTGATGACGCAGATCCAGGAGATCAACGACCTGGAGCGCGAGGCGATCAAGATCGAGTACGAGATCTTGAACCGCATCAAGGCCGCAGGGGACACGGGGGGCAAGGAAGGCCGCCCGCAGAAGCCGAAGATCGACTCCGAGCACGAGATCTACAACTACAACGGCGAGTACTGGAAGGATGAGCTCGGGTACTACAACTACAAGGTCACGAGCCTCTGCAAAGAGGAATAGACCGCCGCGTCGTGGGAGGGGTCAGCGCGCGACTCCTCCCCCGAAACTAGACCGTTCAAGCGGGCTGACCAATCGGCCAGACCAAACAGAGGTGAGAGGTCCATGAAGTCGCACAACCCATCCCGGAAGTTTCGCAACCTGAGCATCCTGAGCGGCATCTGTGTCGCGGCGATGGTCGTCACTGCTGCAGGTGAGACGTTGGCCCAGGCGCCCGCACCGGCCGCTGGCGGTGAGGACAAGAGCAACGTCCGCTACACGCGCAAGTCCGGCAAGGTGCAGACCAAGGACACGCTCAACACCAAGTTCACGGAGGAGAAGGCGCAGCAGGAGAAGCAGAACAAGCGCAAGGTCGAGATGATGCAGGGCGCCTCCTTCGCCAAGAAGCGCGAGGCGGTCAAGCAAGAGATCGCCGACACGCAGATCGAGCAGCTCAAGCGCCTGCTCAAGGCCACCGACACCAGCCACTCCGACTATCCGGACCTGCTGTTTCGCCTGTGTGACCACTTCCTCGAGAAGAAGGCGTACTTCGAGAACCAGGTCGGCGCCCTCTACGAAGAGGTGTACAAGGCCGAGGAGGGGGGCAACAAGGCCAAGGCCGACCAGCTCAAGGCCAAGCAGGCCAAGTTCGAGGGCCAGGCCAAGGAAGCCTCCGAGCAGGCCGTCAAGCTCTACAAGGTGCTGGTCAGCGCGCCGCAGCTGGCCAAGTACAAGCGCCTCGACGAGGCCCTGTACTTCTACGCCTTCGAGCTCGGCCAGCTGAAGCGCGAGGCCGAGATGAAGGAGGCGTACATCCGCCTCATTCAGGACTTCCCGAACAGCCAGTACATCCCGAACGCCTACCTCAGCTTCGCGGACTACTACTTCGGCCAGAGCAAGATCGGCGACGCCCTGCAGCTGTACGAGAAGGTCATCACCTTCAAGGACAGCCCCGTCTACGCCTACGCGCTCTACAAGATGGCCTGGTGTCACTTGAACCCGGTCGGTTCGGCCGACCCGCGTTACGACCTCAGCCTCGACTTCTTCGTCAAGACCATCAGCGCCACGCTCGAGGGCCGCGCCGGCTCCGAGGGCAACGCCAAGCAGCTGCGTCGCGACGCCCGTCGCGACCTCGTCCAGGCCTTCGCGCAGGCCGGCAAGCCCACCAAGGCGTGGGAGTTCTTCCAGAAGATCGGCGACGGTCCCAAGGAAGACGAGAACATGTCGCGCAAGATGATGGAGCTGCTCGCGGTCCGCTACTTCGGCCAGGGCATGTACACCGAGTCGACCTTCGTCTACGAGAAGCTCCAGGAGCTCTACGCGACGGACCCGCAGGCTTGCGAGTGGCAGGGCCGCATCGTCATCAACGCCCTCGCCACCGACAACAAGTCGGTGCAGTGGACCGAGACCGCCCAGCTCGGCGAGTACTGGACCAAGTTCAAGGACGGCGACTTCAAGCAGGCGGTCAAGCGAAAGTGTCGTGACGAGACGCTCGACACGATGAAGCAGATGGCCACCGTGTGGCACGACGAGGCCGAGAAGACCAAGAACGAGGCCACCTACGCGCTCGCGGAGCAGGCCTACGAGGGCTTCCTGAACACCTTCCCGAAGGACAAGGACGCCTACGAGATCCAGATGTACTACTCGGAGCTCCTGTGGGCCCGCGCTGCGCACCTGATCAACGACAAGAAGACCAAGACGGAGGGCCTCAACAAGTTCCGCAAGGCCCACGACGAGTTCATCAAGGTCCTGGAGCTGAACCCCGAGGGCAAGTTCACCACCGACGCTGCGTACGCGCAGATGCTGGCGATGAAGAACGCCCTCGAGTACGACGAGACCGGCGGTCAGGCCAAGAGCTGCAAGACCGACTCCGAGGGCGTCTGCGTCTACCAGGACAAGGAGAAGAAGAAGAAGGTCGTCAAGAACGAGAAGACGGTGACCGACACCGCCATGGCCTACCCGGAGAGCGAGTACGCCGAGAACGAGAAGAAGATGCTCGAGGCGTACGACACGTACCAAAAGTACGTCAAGGACGCCAAGGATCCCGAGCTCCCCAAGATCGTCTATCACCGAGCCAAGCTCATGATGACGCACAACAAGTTCAAGGAGGCCCGGCCGCTGCTCGAAGAGATGGTCGTCAAGTTCGACGGCACCGTCTACGCCGCGTGGTGCTCCGAGATGCTCCTCGATCTCCTGACCATCAACTGGACCTCCAAGGACAACACGCCGGAGGAGGGCATCAAGGCCTCGGACGACCTCGAGAACTGGGCCCAGAAGATGCAGAAGATGAAGGTCTATACCCACCCGGAGGCCGACGAGCTCAAGACCGCGATCCCGCGGTTGCTCGCCGGCATCGGCTGGAAGAAGGCCATGACCTATCGCGACGCCGGCGCCGCTGGCGACCCGAACGGCTTCCGCATGTGCGCGGAGCAGTTCCTGAGCGTCTACAACGAGTACGGCGACGACCACCCCAAGGCCTCGACCCTCGTCTACAACGCGGGCGAGTGCTACGAGGCCGCCTACCTGCTCGGCCAGTCGGTGCGCTGGCGTAAGTTCCTGCTCGAGAAGTTCCCGACCAGCGAGCACTACCAGGTGACCCTCTCGAACCTCGCGGGCAACTACCAGGCCATTGCGATGTACGACAAGGCCGCCGAGCGCATGGAGACCTACGCCGAGAAGTACGCCAAGGACAAGGAGAAGGCGCCGGACTTCCTGCGCAACGCCTACCTGTTCCGCCTCGGCCTCGGCCAGTCCGACCAGGCCAACGCCGACCTGGTCAAGTACGAGGGTCTCTACAAGAAGGAGAACCCCGAGCTCGCCGCGAAGATCTTCTGGTCGAAGAACGACATCCTCAAGACCGACGAGGAGAAGCTCAAGCACGCCCAGGAGTACTTGAACACCTACAAGACGAGCGGCGGCCTCGACCGGCGCATCGTCGCGGAGGCCAAGATCGGCCAGATCTTGTGGCGCCAGTCCTGCGACAAGGGCCTGCTCTACGACTCTTGCATGAGCGTCCAGCGCAAGGTGGCCCAGGCCGGCGAGAAGGCCCGCGCGCGGGCTGCCGAGCTCAAGCGCAAGGAGAAGAAGCTCAAGGAGAAGACGGCCAAGAGCAGCAGTGGCAAGCCCAAGCAGGAGATCCCGAAGAACTGCGGCCAGGCGACCTCCGGCATCGTCACCGTCTTCCCGCGCAACAAGAAGCGGGCCGACGAGGCGCAGAAGTACTTCGAAGGCGTCATCAAGGCCTCCAAGGCCAAGGTGACGATCCCCGAGGAGGATCGTCAGCGCATCGAAGACTTCCGCAACGCCGTCGCCATGGCCCAGGTCTACAAGGCCGACGTTCAGTACGAGGAGTACGTCGTCATCGAGATGCCGGGCAACCTCAACTTCCTGGTCGAGGAGTACAAGAAGGAGTCCGGCCTCCCGAAGTGGGAGAAGGAGTACAAGGAGCAGGTCAAGAAGCGCGACGACTCGATCAAGCGCTTCACCGAGTTCTATCAAAAGAAGGGCAAGATCGGCCAGGAGCTGCAGAAGGCCTACGACTCGATCGTCGAGGCCAAGCAGTCCCCGTACTGGATGCTCGCCGCGGCCGCTCGCTCGGCCATGGTCTCGCAGAACTACGCCGACCAGCTGTACCGCGCCGAGGTCCCCGCGGAGTTCAAGACTGAGGAGGAGGCCTACGCGTTCTGCGACGAGCTGAGCGACAAGGCCCTGCCGCACCAGGACGCGGCCGTCGCCAAGTTCTCGTACTGCCTCGAGAAGTCGACGACCTTCCAGTTCTTCAACGAGTTCTCGCGCCTGTGCGAGGAGGAGCTCCAGCAGCGCGACGCCGACAAGTACCCGTCGACGTCGGAGATCTTCGGCAAGTCGCAGTACACGGCCAGCCGTCCCGATCGCGTCGAGGTTCAGACCGACCTCGAGGGCGAGAAGCGCAAGGCTGACGTGGGCAAGTCCTCCGGGCTCAAGCCGACCGAGAAGGCCGCGAAGCCCGCCGCGAAGACTGAAAAAACTGACGACGAGGCCGCCGAGTGAGGCACCCCGCCAGGATCGGAGCAACCACCATGCGTAACCTGATCAACCTCGCAAGCATCGGTCTCCTCGCTGTCACCTTGACGGCCTGCGGCAAGCCGAAAACCACCGAAACGGCCAACCCCAGTGACGGCACCGTTAAGTCCGCCGCCGGGGACCCGAAGGACGGGACCAACCCCGCAGCCGCCACCGTCGAGGCCAAGGGCGACTTCGAAAAGGCCGTCAAGACCTACCTCTCCGCCAAGAGCGACGGCAAGATCAGCGGGGACGAGTGCGAGAAGGCCTCGGGCGAGTTCTCGCGGGTCTACAAGGCCCACGGCGTACAGATGGCGATCGCCCAGTTCAACGCCGGCGTCGTCTGGGAGGAGTGCGGCCAGCCCGACAAGGCCGAGCCGATCTACTCCGGCCTCATCACCGCGGCCCCGAAGTTCGACCTGCCCTACAACAACCTGGGCGTCATCTACTGGAAGAAGGGCCAGGACAGCAAGGCCCTCGACATGTTCAAGCGCGGCGTCGAGGCCAACAAGCTCAGCGCCCGGGCGGCCCGCAACAACGTCGCCGGGCTGATGCGCAACCAGTACATCACCGGCACCGACATCAACGTCTTCAACGAGGCGGAGAAGTCGATCCAGGGCGTGCTGGCCCTCGACTCCAGCAACCAGGCGGCCTACGAGAACCTGACCCGCCTCTACTACGATCGCGGTCACCTCAAGGACAAGTCCTACCTGGTGCTCGCCGACCTGGTCGCCACCCAGGGCGTCCGGGTGCTCAAGGCCGAGGCGAAGGAGAGCTCCGACATCTACAACATCAAGGGCCTGCTCCTGCTGGAGAAGGACAATCAGGTCGACGCGCTCAAGACCTTCAAGGAGGCCGTCCGGGTCGAGCCGACGCACATCGAGGCCAACCTCAACATCGGCTTCATCTCGATCCGCTTCCGCGACTATGCGACGGCGGAGAGCGCCTTTCAGACGGCGCTCAAGTCCCCGGCTCAGCAGAAGAACATCGAGGTGTGGCTGGCCCTCGGCGTCGCCCAGCGTGGTCTCAAGAAGTACAAGGACGCCGAGGAGTCCTACATCAAGGCCAGCAAGCTGAACGCCAGCGACCCGCGGCCCTGGTTCAACCTCGGCGTGCTCTACCAGGACCACCTGTCGACCCAGGACGGCGTGGAGATGAAGAAGGGCGAAGAGCTCATCAACATCGCCATGAAGCACTACGGGAAGTTCAAGGAGACGGCGGGCAGCAACGCCGCCTACAAGACCCGCGCGCTCGAGAGCGACGACCGTATCGCGACGATCAAGCAGACCCTGGAGTTCAACATCATCTCCGCCAAGCTCGAGAAGCAGGCCGCGGAGATGGCGATCCTGGCCAAGAAGCAGGAGGAGGAGGAGCGCAAGCGCCTGCTCGACCTCGAGAAGCAGGCGATGGAGTCTGAAGACAGCGCTCCGCCGGCGGCGGCGCCCCCGGCCGCTGCACCGGCGAAGTGACCACGAGCGATCTCCCCATCTCTCTCATGAGAAACTGAGAAACATGGGGACGCCCGAAAAGCCGGAAACGCCGGAAAAACCGGGCATGTTGTGAGAGCAGAGAGGGCCACGACCGCCGGTCGGCGGCCCTCTCGCCAATTCCAGTCTGAAGGCCCGAACACAGACCGGACGACCCCGGAGTTCGTTCGGGACCCCTGCCCGAACGGGGCAGTACCGGGGCAGTACCGGGGCAGTACCGGGGCCAGTACCGGGGCAGTGGTCGATCTCGATCCAGGCAAGCCCTGCCGGGCACGCTGGTGGACCCCCCGCGAGGGCAGTTTACAAGCGATGGGCCCGCAAGGTATGTTGCGCAAAAGTCCGTTCTTCCGAGAGAAACTGAGGTTCATGATGCGTTTCGTACTGGTCACGATGTTGACGACTCTTTTGGCCTCCACGAACGCCTGGGCGGCGCCCGCGACCGACACCGATGCAGACGCGTCGGCGGCCAAGGGCAAGGGCGGCAGTGGCACGACGGTCTACGACTTCGACGACGACAACGTCGACGGCGAGCTGCTCTCCCCGGAAGGCGCCAACATCGCCTCTCGCGCGGGTGCCAAGCACGCGAGCCTGATCACCATCCGTCCCCACTTCATTCCCGAACTCATCAAGATGGCCCAGGACGTCTGAGCCCCCGCTGACGACGTTCTCGTTCGATCTCCCGTGAATAGTCTCTCTCGCAGCACGCAGCTCCGGGGCGGTACTCGCCCCGGTTTGCGTGCGCCCGTGTGCGCGCTGGCAGGCGCGCTCTCGCGCATTCGGGGCGAAAGAAATTTATTCCAACTGCGGAACCTCTGCTGCAGCCCGATGTCTCTGCCGGCGTAACAAGCTGGCCCAAGGACCCGACCCATGTCCACGAAGACCCTCGCAATCAAGGTATTTTACGGCGACCAACTCGTCGACACCCAGACCCTCTCCCAGGACGTCATCAAGATCGGCAAGCTGAAGAGCAGCCACGTGTGTCTCGATGACGAGGCCGTGGCGCGCATGCATGCGGTGATCGAGGTCTCGGGCGACGAGGTGCGGGTCATCGACCTCGGCAGCGCGACCGGCACGATGCTCAACGGCGGCCGCATCGACAAGAACGCGATGCTGGGCGACGGGGACGTGCTGACCTTCGGGCCGTACCGGCTCGAGGTCGGCTTCGTGCGCCAGGCAGCGG
>NZ_JACCSO010000496.1 GCF_013812955.1 Nannocystis sp.
CCGCTGCCGTCCCACGCGATCAGCTCGCCGCCGCCGAACTTGGCGTGGCGAAAGTGCTGGCCGATGAACAGGCTGATGCCCTCCTCACTCGCGGCTGCGGACGGCCGGCGCCGCTGCGGCTGCCCGCGCGCCGGCTCCGGCTGATCGCCGTCGTACACGATGTCGCTGTTCCAGCTCGGCTCCTGCGGCGCGCTCGCCCGCGACGAGCGCCGCCCGCGGTCGGTCGCCAGCGCCGGCAGGTCGCGCAGGAACCGGGACGGCTCGTTGACCTGCGTCTGTCCGTACAGGCTGCGCCGCGCCGCATATGTAATCAGCAGGTCGCGCTTGGCCCGGGTGACCGCGACGTAGGCGAGGCGCCGCTCCTCCTCCATCTGGGTCGGGTCCTGCAGCGAGCGTCCGTGCGGGAACACCCCCTCTTCCATGCCGGTGAGGATCACGCGCGTGAACTCGAGGCCCTTCGCGCTGTGGATCGTCATCAGGCGCACGCGGCGGGCCTGGTCGCCGCGGTCGTCGCTCTGGCTGGTCAGGCTCACCTGCTCGAGATAATCGGCGAGCGTCTGGTCCGGGTTCTCCTCCGAGAACTCGGCCAGCGCGCCGACGAACTCCTGGAGGTTCTCGAGCCGCTCCTGCGACTCCTCGCTGTCCTCGGCCGCCAGCACCTCGCGATAGCCGGTGATCGTCAGCGCCAGCGAGGCCAGGTCGCCGAGCGGCATGCCGCCCGCGTGCGCCGTCGTCAGCTCGTCCATGATCGCGCGAAAGCCCTCGAGGCGGCGGCAGGTGCTCGCGGGCAGGCCGGTCTGCTCGAGCTCGCCGAGGCAGGCCATCAGCGAGATGCCGCGGGTCTGCGCGTGGCCTCGCAGGTGACCGACCGTGGTGTCGCCGATCTTGCGCGCGGGCACGTTGACGATCCGCTCGAAGTCGACGTCGCTGGCGGGGTTGGTCAGCAGGCGCAGGTAGGCCAGCAGGTCGCGGATCTCCTTGCGCTCGAAGAAGCCGAGGCCGCCGTAGATCGCGTAGCGGATCGCGCTGCCCGCGAGCGCCTCCTCGATCACGCGCGACTGGGCGTGGGTGCGATAGAACACCGCGATCTCGTGCGGCGGGATGTCCTCGGTCAGCGCGTCGAGCACCCACTCGACGACCGCGCGGGCCTCGTCGTGCTCGCTCGCCAGCTGGCGGATCTTGACCGGGTGGCCGTCGCCGAGCTCGCTCCACAAGGTCTTGCCGAGCCGCCCCGCGTTGCGGCGGATGATCGCGTCGGCGCAGGTGAGGATGTGCCCGGTGCTGCGATAGTTCTGCTCGAGGCGGATGATCTTGCAGCCGGGGTGCTCGTCGGGGAAGCCGAGGATCTGGGTCACGTTCGCGCCGCGCCAGCCGTAGATCGACTGGTCGTCGTCACCGACCACCACCAGCTCCGCGCGCTCCGACAGCTGCGCGATCAGCCGCGCCTGCACCGGGTTGGTGTCCTGATACTCGTCGACCACCACGTGCAAGAACCGCCGCTTGAGCCCGAGCGCCGGGTCGAGGTCGGCCAGCTGCGAGCCCGGCGCGCCCTGCCCCGCCCGCTCGAGCAGCTCGACCGCCAGCACCAGCAGGTCCCCGAAGTCGCAGGCGTCCGCGGCCCGCAGCAGCTTCTCGTAGCGCAGCCCGGCCTTCTTGGCGAGCGAGCCGATCGGCTCCTCGAGGTGCAGCTTCTCCAGCTGCGACACCGGCAGCCCGCGGTTCTTGGCCTTGTCGAGGTGGCCGAGCACCGCCCGCGGCGCGAGCCGGTTGTCGTCGATGTTGAGGTCCTTGAGCACGCGCTTCATGACCCGCATCTGGTCATCGGTGTCGTAGATCGCGAAGTTGCGCGACAGGCCGACGGCCTCGCCATAACGACGCAAGATGCGGGCGCAGATCGAGTGGAACGTGCCGACCCACAGGCGCTCGACCTCGGGCACCTCGGGCGCCTGCTGGTGGATGCGCTCGCGCATCTCCGCGGCCGCCTTGTTGGTAAAAGTCACCGCGAGGACGCGCCACGCCGGCACACCCTGCTCGAGCAGCTTCGTCACGCGGTTCGTGATCACCCGCGTCTTGCCGGTGCCCGCTCCCGCCAGCACCAGCAGCGGCGAGCCGCGGTGGTCGACCGCCGCCTGTTGTTCCGGGTTCAGCTGCACGCGCGGAGTTTGCCGCGCCTCACTCGCCCGGCGCCAGCGCGAATGCGACCTCGCGGGTGCCGCTGCCCGCCCGGTGGCGCCGCCGCCGGACTCGTGGGTGCCGGCGGGACGCCCGCTGTAGACCGCACGCAGGCCCGGAAACGCGGGCACGCACGCGATGCT
>NZ_JACCSO010000537.1 GCF_013812955.1 Nannocystis sp.
ACCCGGGCCTGCAAGCCCGCGCCGAGCTCGGCCGCGCCACCCTGACCAGTCTGGCCGAAGATCTGGCCGACGAAGTCGTGGCATCTTGATCTTAATAGGACGATGACCGACGACGCCATTCAACAGCTCACCACCGCGACGGTCCACGACCTCGAGTCGCACCGCGCCGCGCTGACCGGCCACTGCTACCGCATGCTCGGCTCGGCCTCCGAGGCCGACGACGCGGTGCAAGAGACGATGGTCCGGGCCTGGCGCGCCCTGGACCGCTTCGAGGGCCGCGCATCGCTGCGCACCTGGCTGCAGCGCATCGCCACCCGCGTGTGCCTCGACGCCCTGAACGACCGCACCCGCCGCGCTCGCCCGATGGAGCTCGGTCCGGTGGGCACGATCGACGACCCGCTCACCGTGCTGCCGGAGGTCCGCTGGATCGAGCCCATCCCCGACGCCAGGGCCCTGCCGACCGACGCCGATCCCTCCGAGCTGGTGTCGCTGCGCCAGAGCATTCGCCTCGCCTTCGTGGCCGTCCTCCAGCACCTCCCGCCGCGCCAGCGCGCGGCCCTGCTGCTGACCGAGATCCTCGGCTGGCCCGCCGCCGAGGTCGCCGAGAGCCTCGAAACCTCGGTCGCCGCCGTCAACAGCGCCCTGCAGCGCGCCCGGGCGACGCTCGCAGCCCGTAACCTCGAGCGCGCCGAACCGGGGCTGTCCGCCGCGCAGTCGCTCCTGCTCGAGCGCTACGTAACGGCCTTCGAACGCTACGACGTCGACGCCCTCGCCACGATGCTCCACCACGACGCCACCCTGTCGATGCCGCCCTATGCGCTGTGGCTGCGCGGCCCCGACGTGATCCGCAGCTGGCTGCTCGGGCGCGGCGCGGGCTGCCGCGGCTCCCGACTGGTGCCGACCGCGGCCTGCGGCTCGCCGGCGTTCGCCCAGTACCGGCCCAGCGGACCCGGCGGCAGCCACCAGGCCTGGGCCCTGGTCGTGCTCGAGCTCTCCGGCGACCGCATCGCCGCATGGAACGCGTTCCTCGACGTCGGGACCCTGTTCCCACGCTTCGGCCTTCCCCTCGAGCTCGCCTGAGATCCACCGGGTTTCGGCCCGGGGATCCGGGAAATAATACGGCGTCGAAAACGCCAAACTTTTTTTACGGGACCGATGACTCGCGGCGCCCGGGAGGGTCTATCTCATCCATGCAAGCCAACACCTCTCGCAAGATCTTCGTCAACCTCCCCGTGCGCGACCTGAAGCGGTCGGTCGAGTTTTTTACCAAGCTGGGCTTCACCTTCAACCCGAACTTCACCGACGAGAACGCGACCTGCATGATCGTCAGCGACGAGGCGTTCGTGATGCTGCTCCTCGAGCCCCGCTTCAAGGACTTCACGAAGCGGCAGCTCGCCGACACGCGCACCCACACCGAGGCGATCTTCGCGCTCTCGGCCGCCAACCGCGCAGAGGTCGACGAGACGGTGAAGACGGCGATCGCAGCCGGCGGAACCCACGCGCTCGAGCCGACGGACCACGGCTTCATGTACGGCTGGAGCTTCTACGACCTCGACGGCCACCACTGGGAGACTTTTTATATGGATCCCACCGCCATTCCGCAGTGAGGCCGGGTCAGCCGCCGGTCGCCGTGCTCTTGCGGCGCGGCGTGCCGACTGCGCCGAGGGCGGCCGCGATCGCGGCGGCGATCTTGCGGCCACCGGGGCCCGATGGCTCGATGGGGTTGGCGTAGTCGCCCGGCTGCGTGCAGATGAGCCGCAGATCGACGATGTCGACGCTGTGCTGCAGGGCGGCGCGCACGATGACGTCGTTGAACATCATCAGCGCGAGCCGGGCCCGCGGCGCCTCGCTCGCGCCCAGGTTGCCGTTGTAGATCGTGCACACCGTCGTCTTGCGGCCGAGCGCCAGCACGGCCTCCAGGGCCCAACCATAGGAGCGCTCGAAGGTCTCCAGGCGCTCGCCGAAGCGGTCGAGCGCCTCGGCGGTCGAGCGCACGGGCAGATTGAGCAGGTCGGCGTTCATCAACGCGTCGTTGCCCCCGATCGAGAGCACCGTGTGGGTGACGTGGGCCGGCACGCGCTTCAGCTGTTTGCCGAAGTCGGAGGTGGTGGCCCCGTCGACCGCGCACAGCGTCGCCGCCCACGGGGACGGCAGCAGGTCCCGAAGGTGCGTGACCACGTCCGGCTCGCCTCCGGTGTAGACGTGGTTGTCGAAGATCGAGTCCCCGAGCAGGGCGATGTGGGGTGTCATGCTGGCGCCTCCGGAGCGACCAGATGGCCAGAGATCCGCCGGGGGGTCAATGGCGCGAGCGCCCCCGGCGAGCGAGCCGGTCAGCCGCCCATCAGCGCGGCCGAGATCGCCGCGAAGCTCGACTGGAAGCTGTCCTCGCAGATCGAGAACACCCCGGCGCCGGGCGGCGAGCTGTCCTCGATCAGCTCGAGCAAACGCATCGGCGGCACCGCCGTGGCCCCGTCGCCGGCCACGCAACCGGGGCCGATGCCGAACAGCAACTGATAATCCGGGTCGGGGCTGTCCTCGAACACCAGCGGGACCTGCGGGTAACCGACCGGGACCCCGGCGATCCGGGCCCGGGTGCGCGGCGGAGGGCTGTCGAGCAGCCGGAGCTTCCGGCGAGCACGCGGCCATGACCCGGTGCGCCTATCGGGGCCCGATGGTGCGCCGATTCAATTCAACATCGCATATTGCTCGGTCTCGCCGACCTCGATCGTCACATCGACGGCGGCCACCGTATCGACCGCGGCACCATCGCCCACCCTGCCCCGGCGCGATGCGCCGCCAGCGGGCCACTATTTATTAATTAATTAACTAATTACTTAACGCACAAACCCGCGCAGGTCGGTCGGACCAAACGCGGGTGTGCGTCAACAATCGTGCGCTGGGTTACACTTTATCCAAAGTGTCTGGCCAGCTGGCCCACCCGGTCCGGCATCCCGCGCGAGTGCGAGGGATGCGCCGGGTCGGGCCACTCAGACCGATTTGCCGGGCGAGACGATGATCTCGACGCGACGGTTGTTCGCCCGGTTCTCGGCGCTCTTGTTGTCGGCGATCGGGCGGTCGGGGCCGTGGCCGGCGGAGGTGATGCGGTCCGAGGCGATGCCGTGCCCGACCAGGTACTCGCGCACCGAGTTGGCGCGGTTCACCGACAGCTCCTTGTTGGCGTCCGCCTTGCCCTGCGAGTCCGTGTGGCCCTCGACGACGAAGGTCGCGTCCGGGTCGCCCTTGAGCAGGGCCGCGGCGACCTCGCTCAGCTTGGCCTGCGCGGCCGGAAGCAGCGCGAACTTGTTGCTGGCGAACAGCACGCTGCCGCTCAGGGTGATCACCGTGCCGCGCTCCTCCTGCTTGACGGAGGCGATGCGCGCGAGGTCGGCGGTGGCCAGGGCGGCCCGCGCCTCGGCGTCGGCGCGGCGCTGCTTCTCGGCCGCCAATTCCTTCTCGGTCGCGGCGCCTGCGGTCTTCTGGGCGGTCAGGGCGTCGCGGGTGTTCGCGAGCTCGTCCTTGGTGCGGGCGGCGTCCTGGTCCTTGAGCATCGCCGTCTCTTTGCCGTCGGCGCTGATGCCGAGCTTGAGCATCTCGATGCGAGCGAGCGCCTGGGCGAGCTCCGACTTGCGCTGGGCGATGTAGGCCTTGTCGCGCACGAGCAGGGTGTCGCCGTCGTCCTTGAACGCCTTCTCGGCGCGGCCCAGCGACTCCTTGGCGATGTGCAGGTCGGCCGGGGTGTACTTCTTCGAGGGGCCCTGCTCGGCCTGCGCGTAGGCGGTGCGGGCGTTGACCAGCTCGGTCGGGGCCGCGTGGGCGCAGGCGAGCAGCAGGAAGGCGGAGCCGAGGAGGATGGGGTTGATGATGTTCACTTGGTCTCCAGGTTCTTCGCGGCGTCGACGCGCTGTTGGGCATTCGCGGCCTCACCCTTGGCGTTGTTCTCGCGGGTCAGGGCGATCGCCAGCTCGGCGTCGTTGCCGGCGCGCAGCGCCATGTAGTGGGCGCGCTCGTTGGCGCCGTCGGCCATCAGCTTCTGGGCCGTGGCGAGCTCCTCCTGGGCCAGTTGCAGCTGCAACGCGGCCTGGGGCACCTTGTGGGCCCCGAGCTCCTCGGCGCCGCGCATCGACGCTTGCGACGCGGCCAGGGTGTCGGTGGGCGGGGCGAATGACGCGCATGCCGCGGTGGCGAGCGCGAAACCTAGAAACATTACAATTCGCTTGGACATAAAACTCCAGCCCGCCAAAAGAGGGTGCAGCCCGCCGTCTCCGGCCGCCGCGTCCAACCATGTGGGCGGCTCAGCTATGGGAGCGGTCCGTAGTTTATGCAATCAGCTAAATATCATCGCGGTAAACGCACGCTCTTAGGAAATGCGGGCAGGTCCACGAGCGAGGACCGCGAAAAAACGGCGGCCCGGCTCACATTTCAGCGGGTATTCGGCGCCGCAGCGGGGCCGTGAGCGGACCGCTACGGCACGTCGACCCGCTCGATGCGCAGCGCCACGCTCGGCGCCGCCTTCACATTACCGACGAGCTTCAGATAATAGCGACCCACGGGCAGCCACTGGCGCACTGGCTCGCGGCCGGCCGACAGCAATATCGCCGTCTCGTCCTCGCAGCCGCCGCAGCCCGCGAACACCAGGCTGGCCGGCTCGTCCGCGGTGAAGCGGATCTCGAAGGGGCCCGCGGTGGTGACCTCGAGCGTGGACAGGCTCAGGGCGTAGTCGTTGAAGGGGCTGCTGGAGGGATATCCGACGACGTCGTCCTCACCGCAGGCCAGCGAGCGGCGCAGCAGCAGTGAATCTCCGTCCCAGGCGATCCGCGGCGCGCTGCACTCCAACAGCTTGAGCTCAAACTTACGCTCCGGACACCGGCGGCGCCCGGCGTCGAAGGCCACGCTCGTCTCCGTCAGAGATTCGCCGAAATGCTCGGCGTGGGCCGCCTCGATCTCGGGCAACGAGGCCCTGGCGCGAACGCCGGCATAAAACGCGAGGTAAGCGTCGCGCCCGTGGCGATCGATCAGGAACCGGGTGAAGGCGCCAGCGAGCGTCGCCCCCCCCTTGCCGTACGCAAGCAGGTCTTGCACGTCACCATCGCCGGGCAGGCCGCCCAGGAACGAGTCGAGATCGGGCGTGAAGGCGACCAGCGCCCCCTCCGCGAAGAATGGCGGTGGCGACCCGACTCGGGCCAGGAGCATGTAGGCCAGCATGGAATCGAGGGGCGCCACGGTGGACAGGATCTCGCCCCCCCGCTCGCACTCTCCCCACCAATTGTCGCCACAAGGCGCCTCGGCCGCGAATCGCTCCTCCGAGTACCACACGAAGGTGAAGCGCTCGCCCGCGAGCGGGACCCGCAGGTAATCTGCCAGCGTCGCCACGAATCGGTCCATGTGCCCGAGCATATCGCCGCAGGTCTCGACCGCCGGGTCGATGATCAGCGTCACGTGCTCGCCCTCGTGCACCCTGTCCGCCGCGCCGCAGGCCAGCGCACCGCAGGCGAGCGCACTTGCCAGGCCCAGCGCACCGCAGCGACGCAATCGCGTCATCATCTTCATCATGTCCCTCCGTCGGCGGTGACGATGATCACCCCCTGGTGCCCGACCACGGCCCACGCCGGGGTATCGGCGGTGAGCTGCATGCGAACGACGGCCTGGCTCGACGTGACGTCGTCGAGCGACCACGGCGGCGTCGCCTCACCCGCGCTCCCCGGGCGGATCACCTGCAGCCTATCGGGCTGACCATACTCGGTGACGAGCAGCGCCACCTCGGCCCGGCCGTCACCATCGAGATCGTCGACCAGCGGCGCTCCGCGCACGGATCTGGTGGCAAAGCCGCCCGTGAAGATAATGCCGATATCATGCGATTCCTGGGAAGCCGCGCGCATGCCTCCCTCGCCATCGCCGTGGCCGATCAGGAGCGTGCCGGGATTTGCGAACATGACGAGGTCCACCTCGCCATCGCCGTCGACGTCGACGTCGCCGATACCGAGGCTGTCGAGGCCTCGGTAGCCGTTGTTGGGCGCGAGTGGCCACGGCCGCGGCGCCTCGAAGCTGCCGTCGCCGCGGCTGCGAAGCACCTGGAGCGTGGGGGGGTCGAACCCGCGCGTCACCAGCAGGTCGTGCATACCGTCACCATCGATGTCCGCGGCGCGCAGCTCGACCAGCTCGAAGAACAGCGCCGGGTCGAGGTCGACCGCCCGTGTGCTCGCCCCGGCGACGCCGAGCCACACCAGCCGCGGGTCGTCGGGGCCGAACAGCAGCTCATCGCGGCCATCACCATCGAAGTCGCCGATGTCCGCGGACCCCAGCGCTCCGTCGAACGGACGCAGCGCCACCAAGGTCGTATTGAGGCACAGCCCGTCCTGCTCGCAGGGGGTGCGCAGGCAGCTCGCGCAGCCCAGAGTCAGCGCGAGCAGGGCCGAGCGTCGCATTTGCAGACCATGGCACGTCGCCCGCCCCCTGAACAGCACGAACCGCAGTTACAGCGCCATGGGGCGACGGCGTGGCTCAGCGGACCTCGAGCGCCGCGCCGGCGGTCCGCCCATAAACCTCGGGCATGTACATCGCCTCGGCGAGCGCTGGTGGGAAGCTGAAGCGGCCGCGGCTCGTCGAGCGCAGGTCGATGGTGTGGGTGTGCATGCCGGGCGGCAGGTCATCGGCGAACACGACCACCCGGTCCGCGCGCTGCTCCTCGTGCGAGACCCACCAGCCGCGCTGCCCCGCGAGCACCGAGGCGCCGCGACCCTGGCCGAGCGTGCGCGAGACGCCCTCGAGGCCCGCGGGCAGCGGCACGTCGACGACGACATACCGGACCCGCACATCGCTCTGCACCGTGATGTCCATCGCGATCGGCTCGCCCGCGGCGACGGTCGTCGTCGCTGCGCCGGTCCTGGTGCGCAGGCTGCGGGTGACGGTGAAGCCCTGCGCGCGCGCCGGCAGGACGACCGTCGCGGGCGCCCACTCGGCGGCGAGGCGATAATACAGGCGACCGGTGCCCTGGCGCTGCAGCACCACCGGGAGCAGCGACTCACCTGGCTCTTGGGGCAAGCCGAGGATCGTCGCCATATCGGTGAACGACGCGCGCGGGGCCACTTCGCGCCCGCGAAATTTGACGTCGAGCACGTTGGCGCCGCCGACCCAGGCGCGCGCGTCGAAGTCGGGCAGCTCGGCCTCGTAAACCCGCGCATAGTCGACCAGCGCGACCAGGGCGTAGGCGTTCTCCTGGGTGTTGCGCCACGCCCCGCCGCGCCGGCGCTCGAGCAGGCCGCGGGCCAGCTTGGCCACGATCGGGTGCCCGGGCTGGACGCGCAGCAGCGCCATCAGCACGATCGCGTCGCTGCGGCCGTCGGAGCCGAAGACCTCGTCGAGACCGTTGCCCCGCTCGTCGACGTGGGCGGTGCCCGGCAGCTCGCTGATGTTAGCGAGCAGCTCGTCGAGCAGCGGTCGCAGCCCGGCGGCCTTCGGGTCATGGCGATGCATGGCCATCAGCAGGAACGCGCGGGCGAACAGCGGCAGGCTCTGGCGCAGCGTATGGAGCTGAAGGGCCGGCCCGTGGATGTCGCGGCCGGCGTCGGCGAGCGCGTGCAGGGCGATCGCCAGATGCACGCCGTCGTGGTCACCCCAGCCGACGGGAACGTGGGCAATATCGAGCCCGCGAATGCGCGTCTCCAGGTCATCGAGCGCGCGATCGAGGGCCGCCTTCGGCACCGGGAAGCCGGCCTCGTGCGCGCGCTGGAGCACCCACGTGGCGTAGGCGGACGCGTAGACGTGCACGTCCGTGTCGCCGGGCCAGTAGCCGAAGCCGCCGCTCCCGGTCTGCATCGTCAGCATGCGATCGACGCCGGCGCGCATGAACGCCGCGGGGTCGGCGATGCCGAGCGGATAGTCCTTCAACTGATGCAGCGCGACCAGCGGGAGCACGCGGCTCGCGGTCTGCTCGATGCAGCCGTGGGGATACTCGACCAGCGCGTGCACGGCGTCCTCGAGGCCGCCGAGCAGCGTCGAGGTGGTGGTGACGGTGACGCCGCCGTGGCCGGGCAACACGTTCGTGGGGATCTTGATCGGGATGGCCACCGCCTGATCGTCGGTGAGGGTCCCGTAGGCGGCGACCCGCTCGCTGAGCGTGCGCTCGGCCGCGACCGCCAGCGGCAGGCGCAGGCCGTCCGTGATCGGCTCGCCGCTGCCGGGGGCGAGGCTGGCCTGCAGCTCGAGCTCGGGCACGCCGGGGGCGAGCGCGCGGACCTTGAACACCAGGCGGGCCTGGCCGCCGACGGCGAGCTCGGCGGTGGCGCGCCGCGACGAGATGATCTCGAGCGTCTTCGTACCTGGCTTTTCGACCAGGCTCGCGGTGACCGATAACTTGCCGGCGGCGCCGGTGTTGTTCTGCACGATCGCAGCAACTTCGGCCTGGTCGCCGGGACGCAGCTGCCTCGGCATCGCCGCGCGCAGCACCAGCGGGGCGCTGACGACCAAACGCGCGTCGTTCTTGCCGAAGCGACCGGGGCTGCTGCCGTCGACCAGGCGGGCCGAGGCGATCGCGGTGATGCGAAAGGTGCCGAGGTTGTCGGGCAACTTCGCCTTGACGCTGGCCTCACCCGACTTGTCGACCGCGAGGTCGGCGAGGAACACCGGGGTGGTCTCGAAGCGGCTGCGCGCCGCCGGTGGACCGCCGCCCTGGATCTCGGCCGAGGCCTGCCTGATCGTGGGCACCCGGGTGCCGCGTCCGCCGAGCCGGCCGTGGCCCTGGCGGACGACCGCGAACCAGGGGTCCCCGGGCCGGGCGATATAGGGGAAGATCAGGCTGCGGTAGTCGTCGCGGGGGTGGAGTTCGTCCTCGCGACGCGACACGAACTCGCGCTGGAGATCGGGGACCTCGTATCGGGTGAGGGCCAGCACCGCCTCGTCGACGGCCCACAGGGCCACCCGCGCCGGCAGCGGGCGGTCCTGTTCATCGCGCACACGCACCCGCAATTCGACCTGCTCGCCGGGACCTGCCGTCGCGGGCGCGGCGACGGTGACCGCGAGCCGGCGGTGCTCGAAGTCCTGACGGACGCGCGCGGTGGCCCGATGGACGACCGGGGGCCACTGGCCCTGCGGAGGCCCGACGACGGTGGCATGGAGTGTGACATCGGGGGTCCAGGTGTCATCGACCTTGAAGCTGAAGCGCGCCTCGTTGTCCGCGAGCACCACCGGATGCGTCTCGCGCACGCCGCCGCGGGCGAGCACGAGGCTGCCCTGCGCGTGGTTCCAGGGGCCGCGCACGGCCACCTCGAGGGTGTCGCCGGGCTTGACCTCATCGTGGTCGACGCGCACCTCGAAGGCCATGTCCGGCTCGATCGGCGCGCCGCGCCAGTCGCTGGTGGTGGCGCGGACCTTCGGGGCCACGGGGAAGCTCGCGAAGCTGCGGGCGATCCGCGGACTTCCGGGCTCCGCCGCGCTCACGGTCAGGTCGTAGCTGCCGGCCTCGAGCGCGGGCAGATCGCAGCCCGGGTCGACGCCCTCGGCCGGCAGGTCCAGCGTGCAGGTCTTGACCTTCGCGCTGCGCTCGACCCATTCGACGACCGGCCGCTTGCCGTCACGCTTGTCGATGCGCTGCTGCCAGCGGCGGGTGACGAGCAGCTCGACCTTCGCCGCGGCCATGCGCTGGCCCGCGGGGCTGACGGCCCGCAGCAGCACCGACACGCGCTGACCGGCCGTCCGATGGCCGCGCGGGGTCGCCACGGCCAGGTAGAAGGCCGCGGGGTGGACCATGAAACCGGCCTCGGCGCCGACCTCCTGCATCGAGGCGTCCTGGACCGCGGCGCTGACGGTGCAGCGCTGCGCGAAGCGGGTCTCGGAGGGCTCGCCGCCGACCTGCAGCGCGCGATGTCCAGGCGTGGAGCCGGCGGGCTCGGGCCCGAAGACCCGCGCGCCGCGTCGGTCGAAGCCGCCGCTGCCGGCGTGGAAGCGGCGACGATACTCCGGCTGCTCGCCGACGTCCCAGATGTCCTCGAGGCCAGGTGGTCGAAAGCTCTGGCGCTCACACGTGGTGCTGGTTGCGACCCGGGACATCGGCACCGGGCCGCCGAAGTAGTAGCTCGCGTGCACGTCGATCGCCGTCTGTTCACCGATGAGGATGTCCAGGCGGCGCGTCATGGCCTCGACGCTGAACTCGGGCACGCGATAGTCCTCGACCTTGACCACGGCGTCGGCGCCCGCGCCCGCGAGCCTGGCGCGCACGGTGTAGCGGCCGAGCGCGCCGTCGGCGGGGACCGGCAGCTCGGCAGAGAACTTGCCCTCGGCGCTGGTGCGGGTCTGGTGGGTGGCGACGACCTTTTGCAGGTGGTCGACGAGCTCGAAGGCGACCGCGGTACCGGCCGCGAGGCGACCGAGGTTGCTGCGCGAGAACGGGGTGTCGACGGCCGACCAGCCGACCACGCGGACCTTCTCACCGGGGCGATAGACGCCGCGCTCGCTGACCAGGCGGGCGATCAGCCGCTCACCGGGCCGCAGCGGGCTCTTCGCCGCCTTGTCGTCGTCGACACGACCGTCGCCGAGGCGCGGGAGCTTGAGATGGGCGTGATCGTCGCTGGCCGGATCGACGATCGTCAAGACCAGCGGCGCCACCGGCTTCGAGTCGCCGCGAGACCCGACCGGCAGCGCCGGCGGCAGCATCAACAGGCCGCTGGCATCGGTGATACCCAGCTGGAGCAGCTTGCCCGGCGCCTTCGGGTCGAAGCGGTACACCCTGGCCCCGGGCACCGCCGCGCCGGTCGACAGGCGCAGCACCTGCACGCTGGACGCGGCCAGCGAGACCGTGGCGATCGGGCCCAGGTCGGTGAGGCGAAACAGGCCGCGCACCGGCTCCGGTACACCATACGCCTGCGCCCGATCCGTGAGCTCGGTGGCCGCGACCTCGACGAGCACCGGGTGGCGCGCGCCGCCCGAGAGGTCGGCGAGGTCGAGCGCGAGCGACGACCAGTCGGCCAGGCCGGACGGCGTGAGCGTCAGGCTGCGCTCGATCACGCGGGCGGGGAAGCCGAGCTCGGCGCCGCCGCCGTCGAGGTCGACCGCGTGCAGCTCGGCGTCGGTGAACACGCCGACCCGCACGCGGATCGTCTTGACGTGGCGGGCCTCGACGCCGACCGTCTGGGCCGGGCCGGGCCGAAGGATGCCGCGGCCGTCGGACAGCGCCAGCGTGGCACGTCGGGCGATCAGGGCCCCCCGCGTCACCCCGCCGGCGATGCCCTGACCGTACACATCACGCAGATCGGCGGGTATATGCACGGAATAGCTGGTGCCGGGCACGAATTGGCCCTCGATCACGATCTCGTGGCCACCACGGTCGCCCCAGTCGTCGGGGCTGGAGATCTCGAGCAACTTCGGCCGCGGGAAGATGCTGATCTTGCGCAGCTGATCCTCATCGACGGGGTTGCGCAGGCGCAGCGTGATCGGCTCGAGGCCGCAGGGCGCGGCCGGCTCACAGCCCATGCGCACCAGCGCCTGCGGGCTGAATGTGCGAAACACCATCGCCCACGGGGTGTCGAGCGGCAGCTGGCCCTCCTCGGCGTACAGACCGGTGGTGACCGACACCTCGACCTCGCTGCTGGCCGGCCACAGCCTGCTCGGCTGCACGGCGAAGATGTTGTGCGCACTGTCCTCGGCGTAGTAGCCCTGCTGCTCGCGCTCACGCTTCGTCGCCATCCGCACGCGCACCGGCACCGGCTGGCGCTTCGCCTTGCCTACGCCGAGCGGCCGGGCCGCGGCGCGCAGGTGGGCCCGCGCCTGCGCGAGGGGGACCGGGCGGTCGAACTCGACGAACACGACCACGTCGCGGCGACGGGCCTCGAGCTCGTCCTCCGGCGTATCCTCCGTCGCGGGGTCCGAGGGCGGCGTGGAGCCGAGCACGGTGGTGCGCGGGGTCTCGAAGCTCCAGAGCAGCTGGCCACCGACCTGCTCGCCGTCGGGGCCGACGACGAAGCCGTCGAACAGCACGTCGTAGTGGTGACCGCGGGGCGGCACCTCGTCGAGCCTGTAGACCAGCAGGTCGGGCGCCTTCCATGAGGCGCGGCCGGGCAGCGGCGGATCGAAGGTGAAGCGGTTGGTGATGCCGATGTCGCCGCCGAGCGCGAGCGGCACGACCGGCTGGTTGAAGCGCACGTGGATCTCCCGGGGGTCCTCGGTGCGGCCCTTCGGCCCGACGTCGATGACCCCGAGCGCGCGGCCCGGACCCAGCTCCGGCGGCGCCCCCCGTCCGACCGAGGCCGGGTCGAAGGGCGCCTGCATCGCGACCTCGGCCGGCAGGCCGGGCTGGGCGGGCCGGCCCGGGCTGCGTCCGTGACAGGCGGGCAGCAGCGCGGCCGCGGCGACGGCCACGGTGAACAGCCTGCGAGCGGACGGGGGGCGACGGGCGCGGTGCATCAGGGGCTCCGGAGCATGCACCGGGGCGGTGGACTCCGGGGCGCGTTCCAGACCGCCGCCGCGCAAAAAAGTTCCCGGGGCCCCCGGTTCCCCCCGCGGGCGAGGACCCCGGCGCGAAGAAACCGGACCCGGACCGCGCGCGAGGTCGCCCGATTGTGCGCACATATTGAATGCACGGGTTGCCCGAAACAATCCGCGACGAAGCATGTATCGACACACAGGTCCGTCGCGCGCAAACGGACCGCACATCGCGCTAAGCTGCGTCCCTGTGGATCCGATCGTGCTCGAGTTCACCCGGGCCGAGCGCGCCGGCGAGGCGCATGCGTTTCGCTTCGCGCCGCAGACCTATCTCCTGCGCACCCGCGGCGGCGGCTTCAACAGCGCCGAATTTCCGTGGACCCGCGCGCTGCTCGACGACCTGCGCGCCGTCCGGGATCCGTCGCGCGGTCCGGAGGTCGTGCACCGGCTCGGCGAGGCGCTGCGCAGCTTCCTCGCCGGCGCCGGCTGGGACGCGCAGGAGCGGGAGATCGTGCGAGCCGTGCACGAGGGCGAGCCTGTGCACGTCACCATCCGCTCCGCGGCGGCCGAGCTCTATGCCTTGCCGTGGGAGCTGCTCGCGCTGCGCTCCACCGGCCAGCTGCTCGGCAGCATCCCCGGTCTGCTCGTCCGCTACGAATGGCCCGACACCGCCAGCTTCCCGGATCGCGTCCCCGCGGCGGCCCGCTGCGGACGGCTGCTGGTCGCCTGGTCGGCGGCCGGCGGCGCGGTGCCTGCCGCCGCCCACCTGACGGCGATCCGTGCCGCGCTCGGCCCTCGCTTCGACCCGGACCGCGACGTGCTCGCCCACGCCTCCTACGCCGCGATCGCCGACGCCCTCGCGCGCGCGCAGCGGGACGGCCCGCCGATCGACGCGCTCCATCTGCTGTGCCACGGGGCGCAGACCGGAGGCAGTGATGGGGGAGGAAGTTATGGCCTCGCCTTCGACGACGAGGCGGCCGACGGACATCCGGTCATCGTCGACGCCGGTCGCCTGCAGCAGCTGCTCGCGCCGCACGCCGGCATGCTGCGCCTGGTCGTGCTCGCCGCCTGCGACTCCGGCAACGTCGGCGAGCCCGGCAACCTGCTCGGCAGCGT
>NZ_JACCSO010000544.1 GCF_013812955.1 Nannocystis sp.
CAGCTGTGGCTCGGGGAAGGCGTCCGGCAGGCGCCCGGGGGCGGGCGGCTGGACGGTGCCCTCGGCGTCGCGAAGGTGCCGGGCCAGCTCGAACGCGGCCTGCTGCAGGGCGCGCTCGGCCGCGACGATGCGGGCGCTGCGGTCGAGGATCGCGCGGCGGTTGTCCAGGCCCTCGACTGCCGGCACGCTGCCCGCGGTGATCTGCTTGCGCAGGGCGCCATCGCGGTCCTCTGCGAGGGCGAGCAGGCTGCGCTGCACCTCGAGGCGCAGCCCGGCGCCGACCCAGGCCCAGTAGGTGCGCCCCGCCGCCCGCTCGAGCTCGATCATCCGGGCCTCGAACTCCGCGGCGGCCCCATCTTGCGCGAGGCCGGCGATGCGCAGGTCGGCGCGCCGGCGGTCGATCGCCCCGCCCTGCCATAACGGGAGGCTGACGCCGGCTCGCACTTCGCCGCCGTCGGCGGTCTTGCCGCGCAGGTCATAGACGGCGAAGCGACCGAGGCCGAGCCGCCAGCCGCCGTACACGCTGAGGCCCCACAGCGGCGTCGGCTGGCGCAGCTCGACGTCCACGGTGCCCCGCGGGAACGCACCGATCGGCACGTACTGGCCGCGCGCACGCAGTACGGGGTCGAACCCGCCGCGCGCGGCCATCGCGTCGCCCTCCGCGGCGCGCTGGCGCTGGCGCGCGGCCTCCAGCTGCGGGTGGGTCGCCGCCAGGCTCGTCAGCACCTCGGCCAGCGTCAGGGTCTCGGGCGCCGCCGTCGCAACGGCTGCCTCTTGGGCCATGGTCTCTCGAACATGTCCGAACAGGCATGCTGCGAGCAGCAGCAGCGTACGGGCCCGAATCACGGCTCCTCCTCTTCCTTGGTGTGATGGGCGCCCTTGGCGTGCGCGGCGTCGCCGAGCGGGGCGCCGGTCAGCACGGGCGGGAAGCCGTTGAACTGGCGCCATAGCTCGTAGCCGAGGCGCACCTGATCGAGCAGAACCCAGCCGTTGGCGCGCACGCCCTGGCGCAGGTACTGGGCCGCGGGCCACTGGTCCTCGGGTGGCGCCTCGAGGTCCGGCAGCACGACCACCCGGAAGTGGCCCTTGCCGTCGTCGGTGGCGTCGACGTAGGCGACCACACCGCCGAAGGTGCCGACCGCGACCGAGGGCCAGCCCACGAATTGCACCGCGGGCCAGCCCTCGAACTGCAGCCGCACGTGCCGGCCGGGGGTGACCAGCGGCGCGTCGATGCCGTCGAGCCACAGCTCCACCGCCCGGGCCTCGGTGTCGGGCACGAACTGGGCGATCGGGTCGCCGACCTTGACCATCTCGCCGCCCTGGCGAGCGATCTGTCGCAAGAGGCTGCCGTCGCGCGGCGCCGTCACGACCATCGCCCCCTGCCGGACCTGGCGGACCTCGATGCGCGCGAGCTCTTGCTCGGCCCGCGCCAGGTCACCGCGCGCCGTCTCCAGCGAGACCTTCGCGGAGTCGACGGCCGCCCCGGTGTCGCCGCCGATCCGTGAGGTGTCGGCGCGCATGGCCTTGACCTCTCCGCGCGCCGCGCCCTGGGCCGCGCGAGCCCGCAGGAGGTCGGCGCGGGCCGTCTGCTCGGCGAGCTCGGCGAGCTCCAGGCTGCGGGTGGAGGCGAGGCCCTCGGCGGCGAGCTTCTGGGTCCGCTCGAGGTTGAGGATCGAGGCGTTGAGGCCGGCCTGCGCGGCATCGACGGCCTGCTGCGCCGCCAGCTCGCGGTCGACGGCCATGCCGGCGCGCATCCGGGCCCCGTCGGTGGCCGAGAGCTGGGCCAGCGTGAGGCCGTCGATGCGCTGCTGGCTGAGATCGATCGCCCGCCGGGCCGCGTTGACGCGGTCCTGCGCCGCGCTGCGCTCGCGTTCGATGCGGGCGAGGATGTCGGGGTCGTTGTCGGCGATACGGGCGATGGGGTCGCCCGCCGCGACGTGGCTGCCCTCCTCGACCATCCATTCGACCACGCGACCGTCCATGGGCGCCTCGAGGGCCTGTTGACGGTCGAGCGGGGCGTAGGCGATCACCCGGCCCTGGCCCGGCAGCGACTGCTGCCACGGCGCCAGAGCGAACAGCGCCAGCAGCACCAGCCCCGCGAGGACCAGCCGCCGGGCGAGCAACCGCGCGCTCTGGGTCGACAGGGTCAGGCGCAGCACGCTCGGCTCGATGTTGAGGGGATGTCTGGTCTCGATGTCCATCACGGGCTCATGGGTGCAGCGAGAGGTCGACGACGCGGCGGCAGCGGGCCTGCACCCGCGGATCGTCGCTGACGACCAGTACGGTCCAGGGCGCATCGGCGGCGAAGATGTGCTCGAGCAGCGCCTCGTGTTTGTCGGGTGGCAGCATCAGGCCGTCGAGCAGCCCGTCGAGCAGCAGCAAGCGCGGCTGGGTGGCCAGCGCTCGCGCGAGCACCAGGCGCCGGGCCTGGACGCCCGACAGCGGCGCGCCGGTGGCGAGCAGGCAGGTGTCCAGGCCGGCCGGCAGCGCCGCGATCGCGTCGGCGAGGTCGACGAGGCTGATCGCCACGCGTATCGTCGTGAGCGGCACCTGTGGGGCGCCGAGGCGCAGATTATCGAGGATCGACGCCTGAAACAGGTCGCCCGGACGGACCAGGGCGATCTGGTCGCGCAGCGCCGACAGGTCGGCCATCCGCAGGTCGACGCCGTCGATCTCGACCTGGCCCTGCGCGGGCCGCCGGAGGCCGAAGCACAGGTCGAGCAGGCCGCTCTTGCCGTCGCCGCAGCCGCCCGCGACCAGCACGCGCTCACCGGCCGCGACCGCGACGGTGCCATGGCCAGGCAGCACCCCGCGCAGCAGCAGCCGCGCGGGTCCGTTCGAGAACTCGCGCGCGCCGCCGGCCGGCTCGAGCGGCAGATCGATCAGCTTGCCGAACTTCTCGAGCGCGGACAGCAGGTCATAGAACTTCTCGAGGTGCTTGCCGAGGGTGGCGAAGCTGGCCGCCACCGCCGTGACCACCAGCTCCGCGGCGACCAGCTGGCCGAGGGTCAGCTGGCGCTCGAGCACGAGCAGGCCCCCGACCCCGAGCAGCGCCGCGCTGGCGATCACCTGCAGGCCGAGGCCGCCGATCAGCTGGCGCACCAGCCGGGCGAAGTGGGCCCGGCGCGCGGTCAGGTACGCGCGCGCGAGCAGCTCCGCCCGGGTCACTGCGTGGCGCATCGCCCCCGCCGACTTGAACAGCACCGGGCTGCGCGCGACCTCCTGCAGCCACGCGACCGCCTCGTACTTGCAGGTCGACTCGTGCAGGCTGGTGGAGATCGCCGCGCGCAGCGGGATCATCACGATCGCCGCCAGGGCGATCAGCAGCGCCACGTCGAAGGCGAGCAACATCGGGTGGTAGAACGCCAGGAGCGCCATGCCGACCGCCGCCTGGAGGGCGACCGAGACGCCGTCGAGCAGCAGCGTCGCGCAGGCCTTCTGCATGGTGACGACGTCGAAGAAGCGGTTGACGAGCTCCGGCCCGTGCGCCGCCTTGGCAGCGCCGAGGTCCACGCGGGGGAGGCGACGGGCCACGTCGGCCACCGCGCGCACGAACAGGCGCTGCTGCAGCACCTCGACGACGAACGCGGCGAACGCCTTGAGCGCCGCCGCGAACGAGAGGCCCGCGATCAGCAGCAGCGTGAGCACGAACAGCGGCTGGAGCACCGCCCCGAAGGCCACCGTGTTGACCAGCGCCTGCACGGCGATCGGGCTGACCAGGCTGAGCGCGCCGATCCCCACCGCGTACACCATGACGACCCACAGGTCGGCGCGCTCGAGGTGAATGAGGGCGCGCAGGCGGCCGAGCGCGCGAGCGGTCGGCTCGCTGACGGCCACGCGACGCCCATGGAGGGCGTCGAAGGGCAGCGC
>NZ_JACCSO010000344.1 GCF_013812955.1 Nannocystis sp.
CTCCGAGGCGCCGTAGATCTCGGTGACCCAGAGCCCGAGCCGGGTGCCGAGCAGACCCGCGATCTCGCCCGGAAGGGCCGCGCCGGAGGAGAACACGCGGGCCAGCGGCGGCAGCTCGCCGGGGCTCAGCAAGGTCAGGCTGCGCAGGTGCACCGGCGCGCTGACCAGCATGTCGGCGGCGAAGCGGCGGGCGACGGCGGCGACGGTCTCGGTGTGCAGCGGGGTCTCGCGGATGAAGCTGGCGCCCGCACACAGCGGGACCAGCACGCCGAACAGCAGGCCGTACAGGTGGTGCGGCGGCACGGTGGCGAGCACCCGCTGGGCGGGGCCGATGGCGAAGCGCTCGGCCAGGGTCGCGGCCTCGCCGAGCAGCTGGCGGGCGGTCTTGGGGCAGGCCTGATGGGCGCCGGTGCTGCCCGAGGTGTAGACGACGGCGATCACGCGCTCGCTGGCGATCGCGTGCAGCTGCATGGGATCGGCGGCGAGGTGGACGTCGGGGTCGGGGAAGTGGATGAGCCAGGGGCGCAGGTCGTGCTCGTCGTCGGCGTCGGTGTCGTGCAGCAGGGCGACGACGCCGGGGCGACGTCGCAGCGCACGCACGGTCTCCGACGCGGCGTTGGGCGGGAGCGCGGCGGCGTGTCCGGCTTGCCAGGCGGCCAGCACGGCGACGGCGACCCGGTAACGATCGCCGCAGACGATCAGCACCTCGCTGCCGGGGCTCGCACGCGGCAGGCGAGCGGCGACGGCGAGCACGTCGCGCGTGAGCATGCCGGCGGTGCGCGGCGGCTCATCGCCGAGCGCGACGATCGCTTCGGCCCGATGGGCGACGGGGCGATAACTGTGGACCGGGCTGCGCATACCGGTCGGCGAACCTACCAGACCACGCCGAGGCCGCCGAAGACGTCCCAGTTGATCGAGAAGCCGGTGGCGCCGACGAACTCGAGCTCGGGGTTGACCGGGCGAAAGGTGAGCAGCAGTCGTTCGGCGACGATCGCCGAGACGCCCCAGCCGAACGCGGCCATGCCCCCGTGATAGCCGTAGGCGAGCCCCTGGATGCCGTAGGCGCCGTAGGTGCTCATCCGGTAGCCCATGGTCAGGGTCGTGGTCAGATAGATCGCGTGGTCGGGCACGATCTGCTTGTCCCACTGCAGGCGCGGCGCGAGCGTGAACGAGCTGAAGGGGACCCCGGTGCGGACCTGGACCACCGCGGCGCCGGCCAGCGACTTGCGCTTCTTGCCGTGCCCGCCGATCACGCCCTCGAGCTTGAAGTCCATGCCGCCGCCGCCGTACGGGAGCGTATAACCACCGAGCAGGGTCTTCGAGCCGCCGACGAACAGCTGGAAGAAGAAGCGCTTCTCGGTCGGACGCAGCAGATAGGGGCGCGCCACCTGGGCGGGCACCACCGGCGGCTTCCAGGCGACGACGATGGGGCTCACCCCCGGGGCCTGCTCGGCGTCCACGATCACCGGGGCGATCGTGCTGGTGGTCGCGGGCGTGGTCGCGGGTGTGGCCGTCGTGGTGGCCGTCGTGGTGGCCGCGGCGGGCGGGGGGTCGGGCAGCTGCGGGGGCTCGGCGACCTCCGGGGTGACCGCAGCGCGAGTCATCGGGTCCGCCACGGGCTGGGTGGCGCCGGTGAAGCTCAGGGCGAGCGAGCCCGCGACGCAGGACAACGGCGGGAGGGGAGGCGGCGCCATGGTGCGCGACGTTATCACAGGCGGGCATTGGCGGGCGCGCGAGTTTGGGTTTTGGGTTAAGGTCTGCCGGTGCTGGTCGTCACCGGAACACGGCGCTCGGGGACCTCGATGTGGATGCAGATCCTCGCCGCGGCGGGGCTGCCCATCATCGGCGAGGCGTTCCCGGGCGACTGGAGCGAGACGCTGCGGGAGGCCAACCCGCACGGCTTTTACGAGTGCCTGCTGCGCCACGGCGTGTACTACCGGACCAACCCGCACCCGCTGACGGGCGAGTTCGTACTTCCGGAGCAGGTGCGCCGCCACGCGGTCAAGGTCTTCATCCCCGGGGTGATCCGCAGCGACCGGGTCTACCTCGACCGCGTGCTCGTGACCGTGCGACCGTGGCGCGAGTACGAGGCGTCGATCCTGCGCTTGTATGCGCTCGAGGACCGCAACCAGGTGCTCGCAGGCGGCGGTGAGGTGCCCGCGCGCATGCCCCCGGCGCTCGAGTGGTGGGACGAGAACTTCGCGCTCATCCGCGACATCGCGGTCCGCGGCTACGCCTGCCACGTGCAGTCTTACGACGGCGTGCTCGCGGACCCGCGGCGGGTGATCGGGGCGGTGCTCGAGTGGTTCGGGGAGGGCGGCGACCTCGAGGCGGCGCTGCGCTGCGTACGACCCGAAGTGCGGACCCAGCGGGCCCCGGTCTCGAGCTCCGTCACGCCCGAGCACGCGGCGGTGTTCGACGACTTCTACGCGGCGGTCGACCGCGGCGAGGGCCTCGACCGCGGGCTGATCGCGCGCATGAACCGTGTCCACCAGGCGCTGGGTCCGGAGATCCAGGAGCACCACGAGCGCATCGCGGCGACCCATGGCCTGCTGTATCGCAGCGCCGAGGAGCGCACCGACGACGGCCCGTTCATGCGCCTGACCGGCGAGTGGGCATGAACGGTCGACCGGTGGCAGCGAGAAGGGCAGCGCGCGATTGCGCGCCCGGGGTGCCATGGGGCCGCAGGCGGGCCGTCAGCGGGCGTAAGTCGGCTCAGCCGGGGCGGCGCTGCGGCATGCCGGCCGGCGGCTGACCCTTCTTGGCGAACTTGTCGATGCACAGCTGCATCAGCTTGCCGACCTCGTCCTTGAGCTCGGGACCGGCGCCGTCGAGCGCGTTCTTTTGGCACGCGGCCGTCTTGACGCTGTCGGCCTGGGTGCAGCGCACGATGGTCATCGGCAGGGCCTTGTCGCTGCCGCCGCCCTCCCAGGCGGCGATCGCCGCGGCGTCGCCGATGCGCCGCACGAACCCGTCATGGGCCTTGCCGACGGCCTCGCAGGCGGCGACCGGGTCCTTGGGAAGCTTCTCCGGGAGCACGCACAGGCGCTCGAACTCGGCGGTCAGCTTGGCCTCGGCCTCGGCCTTGGCCTGCTCCTCGGCCTCGCGCTTGGCCTTGCGCGCGGCGATGGCGACCTCGTCCTCGGCGGCCTTCGCCTTGGCTGCGGCCGCGACGTCGGCGGCCTTTTGGTCGGCGGTCGGACCGGCGGGCTTCGAGCCGCCGCAGGCCATCGAGATCAGGGCGGCGCAGAGCGTGAGGACACGGGGCGATGCGGACATGGACCGCGACAGTGCCACGCGCAGATCGACGCCGCAAGCGGCGCCGGGACCCGTGGTCCTCGGCCGGGGTGATAGCCTCGGGGCTCTGCACGACCGCGACGCAGCGCTGACCCTGGGCCGCGAGCGCTTCGATCGCGGGCACCACTTCGCCGCGCACGAGGCCTGGGAGACGCGCTGGCGGGTCAGCACCGACCCCGACGAACGCAGGCTGCTGCAGGGGCTGATCCAGGTCGCGGCCGGTTATTACAAGGCGCTCGAGCAGCGGCGAGCCGCGAGCGCGGCGCGGTTGCTCGGGCGCGGGCTGGCGAAGCTCGAGGCCTGCGCGATGGGGCCGGGTCTCGTGGACTTTTGCGCGGCCGTGCGCGCGAGCCTCGAGGCGGTGGAGCAGGGCACGCTGACGACGGCGCAGGTGCCCCGACTCGGGACGACTCGCGCCGTGTAGGCCGTGTGGCGCGGTTCAGGCGTCGGGGCCGAACACGACGCGCAGGCCGAACAGGCACAGGTAGGCGAAGGCGGCGCTCATCGGGATGGTGAGGACCCAGGCGAGCACGATGTTGCCGGCGACGCCCCAGCGGACCGCGGAGAGGCGCTTGCTGGCGCCGACGCCCATGATGCAGGCGCTGATGCAGTGGGTGGTCGAGACCGGGACGCCCATGTAGCTGGCGGTGAGGATCGTCGCGGTGCCGGCGGTCTCGGCGGCGAAGCCCTGCAGCGGGCTGATGCGGATGATCTTGGCGCCCATCGTCTTGATGATGCGCTTGCCGCCGGCCATGGTGCCGACGCCGATCGCGGTGGCGCAGGCGATGATGACCCAGGTCGGGACCTTGTCGCCGACCGGCATCATCGAGTCGGGGAAGCCGGTGTAGCCGGCGGCCATGAACGAGACCAGCGCGAGGGTGATGATGCCCATCGCCTTCTGCGCGTCGTTGGAGCCGTGCGAGAAGGCCATCATGCAGGCCGAGACCAGCTGCAGGCGCCGGGAGCCGCGCTGGACCACGGCGGGGCGCATGCGACGGACCAGCCACAGCAGGCCGACCATCAGCAGCAGCGCGGCGGTGAAGCCGAGCAGCGGGGAGGCGATCAGCGGGACCAGGACCTTCTGGACCAGGGTGTTCCAGTTGAAGGCGGAGACGCCGGCGTGGGCGACGACGGCCCCGGCCAGGCCGCCGATCAGCGCGTGCGAGGAGCTCGACGGGATGCCGTACCACCAGGTCAGCAGGTTCCAGATGCAGGCGCCGATCAAGGCGGCCAGGACCACGACCTGGGTGACGACGATGGCCTCGGCGAAGCCCGAGGCGATGGTCTTGGCGACGGCGGTGCCGACCATCGCGCCGGCGAAGTTGAGGATGCCGGCGAGGATCACGGCGGTGCGCACCGGGAGCACGCCGGTCGACACGACCGTGGCGATCGCGTTGGCGGCGTCGTGGAAGCCGTTGATATAGTCGAAGATCAGCGCGACGACGATCACCAGGATCAGCAGGGTCAGCATGCTAACCATGCTTCACCGCCAGGTTCTTGAGGCGCTCGGCGACGGTCTCGCAGCGGTCGATCGCGCTCTCGAGGTCCTCCAGGACCTCCTTGTCGCGCAGCAGGACCTTGGCGTCGATGTCGGGGTCGTGGAAGAGGGCGCTGACGGCGTTGCGAAACACCTGGTCGGCCTCCTTCTCGTGGACCTTGATGGTCCGGCCGAGCGCGATCAGCTTGCTGTACTCGTGGCGGCGCAGGGCCGGCAGCTCGGCGCGCAGCACCCCGGCGGTCTTGACCAGGATCTGCATCAACTCGGCCATCGGCGGGGTCGGCTTCGGCACGCCGAACAACACGAAGGTGCGGGCCGTCAAGTTGATCAGGTCGACGATGTCGTCGATCGAGGAGGCGAGCAGCTGGATGTCCTCGCGGTCGATCGGGGTGACGAAGACCTTGGCCAGCTGCTCCTCGATCTCGTAGACGATCGCGTCGGCCTCGTGCTCGAGTTTCTGTACGGAGTCGCGGATCTGTTCGGCGGGGACGCCGTTCGAGAACTCCGCGAGCGCGCGCGCCGCCGCGTCGAGCAGCTCGCTCTGGCGCTCGAGCAGGCCGTAAAATACGTCCTCTCGCGGTAGCAGCCAGCGAATCATGTCCTGCATGCCCATGGGGGAGTCTCCGCGCGGACCCTACCCGACCGCGCACCGCGCTGTCCATGCCCGCGCCGGGCTTTTAGGTGACGTCTGGGTGAACTTCGCGGGTGTCCGGCCTCCGGACACCCCCTGCCTTGCCGACGTCGCCACCGTCCACGCGGACCCATCGTGCATCGACCCGGCGGCGGCCCGAGAGATTGCACGCCGAGGTTGGAGTGCTACGAGTCCAGGACCTTACGGAAGACCGCCGCAATCTCGCGGCCCACTCACCAGGGAAACATTCCATGCAAATCACTCACCCCCGGCATATCACCGCCATCCTGATGTTTGCGGTCGCCGCGACCGCCGGCTGCGCCTCGACGCGGGCCGATCGCGCCAACCGCCTGGAGGACCAGAATCAGCGCCAGGAAGAGCGCCTCGACGACCGCCAGGAGAAGATCGAGGACAAGAAGGAGAACACCGACGACCCGGACCGCGTCGAGAACCTCGAGGAACGCCAGGACCGCCTGGAGAACCGCGAAGAGAAGCTCGACAAGGCCGACGGCCGGATGGATCCGGACCGGGCCTAGTACCGCTGGCCCGAAGTCCTTCCGGGGCTCTCAGGCATGCGCAATCAGCGTCCAGCCGAAGTCCCGGACCA
>NZ_JACCSO010000556.1 GCF_013812955.1 Nannocystis sp.
GCGCTGCCCTGCACCGGGGCGCCGAGGAGGAGGGCCGCGCCCAGGATCGCCATCCACCAGGTCACTCGTCTGCTGCGTGTCTGCATGATCGTCGCTCCGTGTCCGGGTCCGACGATCGGTGTAGCCCGGGCCTGCAGCGGCCGATGTCAAGCCTCGGTAAAACCGGAGCGAGCGATCATGACGTCATGACTTCACGACTTCACGACTTCACGACTTCATGACTTCATGACTTCATGACTTCATGACTTCATGGCTTGGCGGCGACCGGGGGCGGTGTGGTCGCGGTGTCGGGCGCATTGGCCGGGTCGGCCGGGTCGGCCTTGGACTTCTTCACCAGCGGGGTCGAGAGCTTGGGCGGCTGGGCGCCGTTGCAGATCTTCGAGCCGGCCTTGCACCCGCGGACCTTGAGCTCGGCGAGCAGCTCCGGGATGCGGGCGCGGTAGGCCGCGGCGAACTGCTGGTCGCCGGCGACCTGCAGCACGATCTTGTGCCTGTCGGTGACGACCAGGACCGCGGTGTAAAACTTCGGGAGCTCGGTGTCGTAGGTCTCGTAGTCGAAGTCGAAGCGGGTGCCGGTCTTGCCGTTCTTGGTCTTGATCGGGCTCTGGCTGACCAGGGTGTAGTTGCGGTTGCCGAGCTTCTTGACCAGGTCGGCGCCCCAGAATCCGAGCGTGCCGCCCTTGACGTTCTCGAAGCGCTGCAAGGTCAGGCCGACGTTGTCCTGGGCCTTCATTCGGGTCTGCCAGTCGTTCTCGCTGACGACCGCGAAGCCGACCGGCGGCTGGATCTTGTAGGCGGCGCAGGCGGGGAGGACGAGGAAGGCGAGCCCGAGCAGGGCAGTGCGGTGCATGGTGGTGATGGTCATGTCAGTTCCACTCCGTCGCCTCGACGCCAAGGCCGTCGACCCAGGGGAAGGGGTCGTTGCTCGAGGGGACCGCGTTCTGCGGGCCCCGCAGGCTCATGCGCACCGTCAGGGTGCTGAAGCCGATCAGGCTCTCGAGCAGGCGCAGGCGACCCATCGCCTGCTCGAGCTCCATCGTGACGCCGTCGAGGGAGGCGCGGACCTTGAGCGCCTCCTCGACGGTGCGCGCGCTCCTGAGCAACGCCAGCAGCTGCTGCTGGGTCTCACGCAGGACGCGGATGCGGGTGGTGAGGTCGACGAACTCCTCGGAGACGTCGCGGGCCTGGAGGGTGCGGGCCTCGACGACGCCGAGGTGGGCCAGCTCGTCCATGATGCCGCGCAGCGCCGGGGCGGGGATCCTCAGCACATAATAACCCTGCGACATGTTCTGCACGTAGCCGCCGGCGGCGAGCGTCAGCGCCTCGGCCCGCTGCATCGCGTCGTCGAGCTTGTATACCGAGAGCTGCAGCTCCGCGGTGTAGATGATCTGCCGCGCGAACTGCTTCTTGCGCTCGGTGTCGCTGACCTCGTCGCCCTTGCTGACCTCGGGCATGATCGGCTTGTTGTCGGTGGCGATCTCCGGCTTGCCGCCGCTCGGGCGCGGCGTGGTCGCCGGCGCCGCTTGCACGGAGGTCGGGACGTCCCTGGCCTCGGCGAGCTTGCTGTCGTCGAAGTCGTAGGCCTCGCGGGACGGCATCGGCGAGGGCTCGGACGGCCCCGCGGAGCCGGCGGCTGCCATGCCGTCGCCGCCGTAGTCCATCGAGGGCGCGGCGCTCTCGGCGTCGGACGCCCGCTTGGCGCAGCCCAGCCCGGGGACGAGCAACAGGGAGGAGAGCAGGAGCAGGGAGCGTCGCAGCATCAGGAGCGCCTCGGGTAGGAAGCCAGGTCGAAAGGCTGGTCGTGGCAGGCCATGTCGCCGGAAACGACGGCGGGGCGGGCGAGCTTACACGGCTTGCGGTGGCGGCGGACTCCCGGGATACTGCCGGCGATGGTTCGTCGACTTCGGGTCTCGTGGCTCGCGCTCGCGCTGAGTCTGGGCGTCGCCGGTCCGGTGAGCGGTGGTTGTGAGGCCCGCGAGGCGCCGGTGCACGCGGGCGACCCGTGGCCGCAGGGTCTTGCGAAGCCGGCGGATGTGGCGGAGGCGAGCGCCCTGCGGGCGAGCGGGGTGGTGTGGACGGACCGCCAGATCCGGCAGCTCTACCTCGAGCGGGCGGCGGCGATCGGTGAGCTGGACTCGCAGCTGCGCATGCAGGGGCAGTCGGCGGAGGCGCGGGCGCGGGCGGCCTATCAGGCGCGACACGACGCGCGCATGACCGCGCGGGCGATGATGCGCGACCAGAGGGCGGTGGAGGTGCTGGAGGCGCGCGACCGGGTCAAGTACGGCGACCCGGACGGGCCGACCTTCGAGTACCTGGTCGAGCGCGGGCGAGAGAAGGGTCGCGAGGGGGACGCGCTCTTCGAGGCGATCGTCGAGAGCGCGCAGCAGACCGACGCGGCGACCAACCGCAGCCTCGGGCTGTGAGACTGCGGCTGTCCCCGGGGACAGGTGGTTCAGGAGCGAGGTTGTTCGGGATCGGGCGGGCGCCGGGTTTCAGGAGTGACGACCGCGCCGACCTCGTCGGCGACCCCGAACACCGGCTCGAGCACGCGGCGCAGCGGCTCGTGGATGCGCTCCCACAGGCGGGTGCGGGCGAGCCAGGGGTTCAGCCAGCCGCTGGTGATGCAGTAGTAGGTGTTGAAGGGCGGGGTGTGGTGGCGCTGGTGGTGCTCGGGGCCGAGGATCAGGCCGGAGCGCTGCAGCGCGCGGATCACCCGCGGCGGGTCGGCGACGTGGGCCCAGCTGTGAAACTGGTTGGTCAGGAAGATGCCGAACAGAAACAGGACCACGTAGGCGCCGAGGAACAGCGTCAGCAAGTTGGCGCCGACCGGCAGCAGCAGATAGGTCGCGATCACGATCGGCAGGCTCATCGCGCAGTTGGCCCCGTTGACCTCGAGGAAGTCGTGGCGGGTGATCGCCAGCGGGTCGACGTGGTGCTCGCGAAACGGGCGGATGAACACCGGGCCGATGAAGGGCCGGGTCGTCGTGCCGTAGTTGTCGGCCAGGAAGTGAAACAGGCCCGAGGCGAAGTCGGCGGTCACGTAGCCGGCCACGAACGCCGCCGGCACCAGCCAGGCCGCGTGGGCCTCGAGGCCGAGGCCGACCATGCCGAGCCAGACCTCGCGCGCGAGCAAGTACTCGAAGCAGAAGAACGCCGCCATGCTGCCCCCGTCGACGAGGCGCATGTACCAGCGCCCGCTCATGTCGAGGTCATGCAGGGGCTCGTCGTGCGGGCCGTCGGTCAGCGGGGGCATCCAGGTCTCCAGGGCGGGCGTGTCCGCCCGGAGCCGATGATACGGGCGGACACGGCGGGGCGATCAACATGATCGATGGCCGTGCATGCGCAGGCAATTTTTGAGCGCGCGGTGGTGCGCTCAGGCCGGAGAAGCGGGCTGAGCAGGGACGGGCGCCGGCTGGGTGGGCGCGGCCAGAGCCGGTTCTGGCACGGTCAGGGCGGGGTTGGTCGCGGTTGGGGCCGCTGCGGGCACGGGCGAAGCCGGGGTGGAAGTGGGGGTCAGGACGGGCGCCTGGGGCTGGGCGAGCGGATTGGCCTGCCGCCACTCCTTGCCGACGATCAGGCGGGCGCCGCGGCTGAAGGCGACGTAATTCCACGACCAGTTGAGGATCACTTCGAGGCGGTTCTTGAAGCCGACGAGGTAGAGGATGTGTACGAACAACCAGGTCAGCCAGGCGAAGAAGCCGCCGAACTTGAAGCGGCCGACCTCGACGATCGCCCGGCGGCGGCCGATGGTCGCCATCTGGCCCTTGTCGCGGTAGCGAAACGGCTCGCGGGGCTTGCCTGCGAGCTCGCGGCGGATGTTGCGGGCGACCAGGCGGCCCTGCTGCATGGCGACCGGGGCGAGGCCGGGCAGTGGTTTGCCGTCCTGATCCAGGTGGGCCTGGTCGCCGATGATGAAGACCTCCGGGTGGTCCTTGAGCGAGCAGTCCGGCTCGACGATGATGCGGCCCTGGCGGTCGAGGGGGACCCCGAGGGTGCGGTTCAGCTCGGAGGGGGCGACGCCGGCGGCCCACAAGATCGTGGCGGCCTGGACGGTCTCGGTGCCGAGGGTGACGCCCTCCTCGCCGACGCGGGTGACCTTGGTGGAGGTCCACACGGTGACGCCGAGGGACTCGAGGTCGGTGGTGGCGCGATGGGCGAGGGACTCGTCGAAGGCGGTGAGGATGCGCGGCCCGGCCTCGATGAGGATGACGCGGGTGCGCCTCGGGTCGATGTTGCGAAAGTCCTTGGCGAGGGTGAAGCGGCTGATCTCGCCGAGGGCGCCGGCCAGCTCGACGCCGGTGGGTCCGCCGCCGATGACGACGAAGGTCAGGAGCTTGCGCTGGCGCTCGGGGTCGGTCTCTTTCTCGGCGAGCTCGAAGGCGGTCAGCATGCGCCGCCGGATCTCGGTCGCCTCTTCCAGCGACTTGAGGCCGGGCGCGTAGGGCTCCCACTCGTCGTGGCCGAAGTAGCTGTGGCGGGCGCCGCAGGCCAGGATCAGGTTGTCGTAGGGGACCTCGGTGTCCTCGGTGATCAGCACGCGGCGGCGCAGGTCGACCGAGGTCGCGCGGTCGAGCCGCACCCGCACGTTGCGCTTGCCGCCGAAGATGGTCCGGATCGGGTAGGCGATCTCGGCGGGGCTGAGCGCCGCGGTGGCCACCTGATACAGCAGCGGCTGAAACAGGTGATGGTTGCGGCGGTCGATGATGGTGACCTGGATCCCGCGCACGCCCGCCAGCTTCTGTCCGGCGCACAAACCGCCGAAGCCGCCGCCGACGATCACGACGTGGCGCGGCGAGGCCGTACCCGGGGTAACGCCCGGGCCCGGGCCCGGGCCCGGAGGAGCTGCGCCGGCGGGGGTAGGTCGCATCGGCGCGCAGTATACCCGGTGCGAGGCTGCAGGCCAGAACTCCAGATCGGGCTTCAAAAGCCATGTGACCGGACCCGGCCGAAGGAGGCCCAGTGCGCGGTGCAGTACACGGGGCAGTACACGGGGCAGTACACGGGGCAGTACACGGAACTTGGAAGGACTTGGAGGCCGTGCGCGGCGCTTGACGCGATCTGGCGGGATCTGTTAGCCAAACGCTGCGATGTCATCCTCCTCGGAGCTCAAGCTGTACCTTCCGGAGTGCAGCACGGTCCGCGTGGTCGAGTGCTCACCCGCGTCGTGGATGATCCAGCTCGCGCTCGAGGAGAAGGACCTGCCGTACCAGGTCAAGCTGCTGCCGCCGGCGACCGGCAAGGACGCCAACCCCGAGCTGCTGACCAAGAACCCGCGCGGGACCTTTCCGGTGCTGCTCGACGGCGCCATCGTCGTCTACGAGCCCTTCGCGATCATGGAATACCTCGAGCACGCCCACCCGGACCCGCCGCTGCTGCCGGGCACCAACGGGCTGCGGGCGCTCGCGCTCACCCGCCTGCACGAGGTCCGTAACCTCGCCGAGGTCAGCGAGCGGGTGTTTTCGTACCTGTCGCGCACGCGCGGCAAGGACCTCGAGCCGGCCGTGGTCTACGGCCTGGCGGACGCGCTCCACGACGAGCTGTTCTTCTGGGAGTACTACTACGGGGTCTCGCACTGGGCGGCCGGCTCGGAGCTGACCTTCGCCGACCTGGCGGTGTTCGTGCACGTGGCCGTGGCCGTGCACCTCGGCTTGCCGCTCGGCGACAGCTATCCGCACTTGAAGTCGCTGTATCAGCGGATGCGTAACCGCCCGAGCGTGCATCACACCTGGCCGGCGACCTGGAAGCCGTATCCGTACAGCTTCTTGCAGCCCGACGAGCCGGAGCAGTAAGTCTGCGCTCTCGCGAGCGCGCGCGCTGGCTCGACTGAGGCGGATCGACTGAGGCGGATCGACTGAGGCTCGCAGGAGCTCCGGAGAACCAAGTTCCGGGGTAGCAGGGGAGCTTTGTCTGCGGGAGATCGTGGACGGGCTTGCGCCCGGCGCGAAGCCTCGCGTAAAAAGGGGAGGTCGTGAAGCTGATCCGCCGCGTCTCCCTCGGCCTTCGTGAAGGCAACTCGGACAAGGTCTATATCGTGGACCTCTGCGAGGTCGCCGGAAAAAAGTTCGTGGTGAACTTTCAGTTCGGGCGGCGCGGGCAGCCGCTCAAGGACGGGACCAAGACCGACACGCCGGTGGCCGAGGCGACCGCGCGATCGATCTTCGCCAAGCTGGTCGAGGAGAAGACCCGCAAGGGTTATAGCGAGAGCAACGAGGCGGCCGCGGCCGCGCCGGTGGCCGCTGCAGGTGCCACGCGCAAGCCGACCGCGGCGGCGGGGGCCAAGCCGACCCGCGAGGACGCGATCCTCGCCCGGTTGCGCGACACGGGCACGACGCCGCAGCGCTGGGACTACAGCCGGGCGGCCTGGCGCGCCGGTGAGTTGCGGCTCACGGCCGCGGTGCCGCGGCTGATCAACGCCATCGGCACCGGTGATGTGCGCCGCGAGTACTGCGTATTGTGGGCGCTGGCCCGCTGCGGCGACGAGAGCAGCTTCGCGGCGTTGGTCCAGGCCCGCAAGCAGACCTCGATGCCCTTCGAGCGTGCGGTCGCCAACCTCGAGGTCCTGGTGCCGCGCACGGCCAAGTCGCCGATGTTGATGCGCGTCGCGCTCGAGATGCTGCGCGGATGGGGCGAAACGCTGCGGGCCGTGGTCGTGCAGCGGGCCCACGGCGAGCTGCCGCCGGGGCTGCGCTATGCGGCCGAGCAGGGGCCGGCCGAGGCGTTCGCGGAGGTGCTCGCGCGCTCGCTGGCGGCGGGTGAGTCGGCGGGGGTGCTGGAGACGCTCTATCGCATCGACTCGCCGATCGTGCGGCCCGGGCTGCTGGCGACGCTACGCTCGCTGCCGCTGCTGCCGGGCAGCTTTCGCGCGGTGCGGCACATCTTCAAGCTGGCCGAGCTGCGCGGCGACGCCGAGGTCTACGGGCTGCTGGGGCTGCGCTTCGAGCTGACGCCGCACAACTTCTCGTCGCGCCACAACTACACGATGGTCGACGGGCGCCGGACCGACGTGCGCAAGGAGCAGGCCAAACCCGACAGCCGTCTGGCCTACGGCCAGCTCACCCGCGCTTATCTGCGCCGGCGCAACTGGATGACGCTGAATCGGCTGGCGACGCTCGGCGACGCCGAGGGTTATGTGCGCATGGCGGTGGGCATGTTGCTGCCCTTCACCGACGCCCACGGGGTCGCGCCGAAGAGCGTCGGGCGCTACGACTACAGCTCGCGCAAGACGGTGACGACCCACTGGGACCGCTTCGCGCCGTACCTGGCGTTCAACCACATTCTCTACGGGAACAGCCGCCGCTACGAGCTCAAGCGCTTGACGCAGGCGTGGCGCTGTCGCGGCGGTCACAAGCCCGGGAACGCCGCGCCGGAGCCCCGCGAGGAGGCGTTTCCGGCGCTGTGGGACCGGATGCCGGTCGGTCTGCTGCACCTGCTGGCGGAGAGCGAGTGCCGCCCGGTGCACGAGTTCGCGGTCAAGGCGTTGCGCGCCAACAAGGCGTTTTGCGACGAGCTGGAGCTCGACACGATCGTGATGCTGCTGGGGCGGCCCTACGAGGTCACGGCGCAGCTCGCCTACGAGCTGGCGCTGGCCCGCTACGACGCGAGCAACCCCGACTACGAGCTGGTCGCGGCGCTGGCGAGCTGCCCGGTGGCGCTGGCGCGGCAGACCGCGCGCACGTGGATCGACGCCGACCGCTCGCGCTTCGCCGGGGCCCGCGACCTGCTGGTCAGCCTGGTGCTCTCGCCCTTCGCCGATACGCGGGCGTACGGGCGCACGCTGCTCGGCAGCGTGTTCCTGCCGTCGGGCGTCGCCGAGAGCCTGATCGCGCGGGCGATCGCCGTCATGATGGCGCTGCCGGCCGACGTCGCGGGCAGCGACACCCAGGAGGCGCGGGCGAAGGAGGGCGGCGAGACGCTGCTGCGGGCCTTCGCGATGCCGCTGCGAAGCCTCGGGCTCGGGGTGCTTCGTGACCTGGTCCGCCACCCGCTGGCCGGCGTGCAGAGCTTCGCGGCCGAGGTGCTGCTGACCCATGACGTGCGCCCGGAAGATCTGCCGGAGGACCTGATCTCGGCGCTCGCGGTCGAGTCGCGGTTCCCCGCGGTGCGCAGCCTCGGCGTGCGCCTGTTCGGCGCGCTGCCCGACGCGGTGCTGCTGCGGCGGGTCAACCTGCTGCTGGCGTTCGCGACCTCGGCGTTGCCCGATCAGCGCGCGGCGATCCGCCCGGTGCTGCAGCGGCTGGCGACGCTGCCGAGCTTCGGCGAGCTGATCGTGCCGCCGCTGCTGGTCACGCTATTGACGAAGGAAGAGCACGAGGGCGTGCACAGCTCGGTGCTCGCGCTGCTCAAGACCGACCTCGCGTCCGCGCTCGGCGGGGTGCCCAAGGACGCGGTGCTGCGGCTGCTGCGCTCGAAGCACGGGGCCGCGCAGGAGCTCGGCGGCATCCTGCTGGCCCGCAACGTCGACCCGGCGACCCTCGAGGTCGCCGAGGTCGCCCGCCTCGCCAGCCACGAGATCCTGTCGGTGCGCGAGGCGGCGTGGAAGTTCTACCGCGAGAACAAGCCGCGGCTGCTCGCCGACATGGGCGTGGCGATCAAGATCCTCGACGCGGCCTGGGAGGACTCGCGGCGCTTCGCCTTCGAGCTGTTTCGCGAGCTCGAGGAGCACGACTTCACACCGGACGTGCTGGTCGCCGTCTGTGACAGCGTGCGCCCCGAGGTCCAGGCCTTCGGACGCGAGCTGGTGACCCGCTTCTTCCGCGAGTCGCAGGGCCACGAGTACCTGCTGCGCCTCAGCGAGCATCCCTCGGCCGACGTGCAGCTGTTTGCGACCAATTACCTCGAGACCTACGCGACGGGCTCGCTCGAGCGGCTGCGGCAGCTGGAGCCCTACTTCCTCGGGGTGCTGTCGCGGGTCAACCGCGGGCGGGTGGCGAAGGCGCGGGTGTTCGCGTTTTTGACGGCGGAGTCCGAGCGCTCGCCGGAGGCGGCGCAGCTGGTGGCGACCTTGATGACGCGGCAAAGCTTGACGATGGCGATCGGTGACAAAGCGGCGAGCATCGTGGCGATGGTGGCGGTGGCCGGGCGCTTCGCCGACACGCCGCTGCCGATCGTCGTCAAGCAACCACCGCTGTGGACCAGGAAGGACATGAAGGAGGTGGCCGGTGGAGTTTGAGTACAAGTACCACGGCAGCACCGCGGTCGACTCGAGCGCGCGCGCGACCAACATGTCGTTTTCGCCGGATACGCGGCGCGAGCCGACCTACTTTCGCGGCGAGCTGCGGCAGAGCCTCGAGTTTCGCGAGGCCATCTCGGCGCTGAACGCCGTGGTCGTCAGCGACCTGCGCTACAAGCCCAAGGACAAGACCGTCTACAAGGCGTGGCTGGCCCAGCAGGAGCAGCTCAACTGGCAAAACGTGGCGATCCAGCGCAGCCGCAACGCCGCGCAGGTGAAGGACCTGCAGGGCGAGCTCGACCGCCTGAGGGCGACCAGCCACACGCGCATGGCCACGTTCTATTCGGCCAGGCAGAAGTACTTCGATTATCTCTACAAGAAGGACCGCGACGCCTGGTTCGTGCTCGACCCGGTGATCACGGTCCACCCGGACGAGGTGTTCTTCGAGTGCTTCAGCCAGGACGAGTCGACCTACGGCCGGCTCGGCGCCTCCTACGAGGTGTTCGACAACATCGGCGAGTTCGCGTGCGGCACGACCAACATCGACTACTCGGCGGACCTCTACAACGAGTTCCAGAAGATCCGCCGCTACAAGAAGACGCTGTTTCAGGTCGACCCCTCGGGCTTCGAGGTCCAGACCACCGCGGAGGACACGTTCAAGGAGCTGAAGATCGACCTGCCCGACTCGTGGGTGCGCGGGTTCCTGCAGGTCAGCTCGGCGATGACGCTGCCGACGGTCAGCTTCGACCTGCACCCGATGGACGTGCACAACCTGTGCTTCGTCCTGCGCCGCAACAAGGAGAAGAGCGGGCCGCGCAGCATGCGATACATCCTCAAGCCCGGGCAGCCGGTGCAGGTGGTGTTCGAGCCGTGGAACCGCGTGGTGACCTTCCCGCGCTCGCCCTACCTGGGCGACAAGGAGCACGAGATCCGGGTCTGGGGCCGGCGCCGGCTGTTCATCCTCGAGCGCCTGATCCAGAGCGCGCGCAAGTTCACGGTCCACCTGCTCGGCAGCGGCCTGCCCTCGTTCTACATCGCCGACCTCGGGCACATGAACTTCACGCTCGGGCTCTCGGGCTGGACCGCGAACGACTGGTCGCAGGCCGGTAACTTCGACCTGATGGCGCCGCGCGCCGAGGTCGACGAGTTCACCAAGCGACGGGTCTTCGACGGGCTCAAGAAGCACTGGTTCGCGGCCCCCGACGCGCTGGCGCGCAGCCTCGAGCTCGACCGCAGCGCGGTGCTGGCGGCCCTGGGCATCTACACGCAGGCGGGCCGCGCCATCTACGACCTGAACAAGCAGGTCTACCGGGTCCGCGAGCTGAGCCGCGACCCGCTGCCGATCGGCAAGCTGCGCTTCGCCAACGACCGCGAGCAGGCGGCCGACCGCCTGGTCAGCGACAAGACGGTGCAGCTGCGCCCCGCCGACGAGGTCGCGGGCGGGCTGCGCCTGCGCGGCAAGGTCAAGGACGGGGCGCGCAGCTATGAGCCCGAGCTGGTCATCGACCGCGACCAGCGGCTCGCAAGCGCCACCTGCACTTGCAACTTCTACACGCAAAATAAGCTGTACAAGGGGCCTTGCGAGCATATACTGGCGCTGCGGATCCAGCATCGACGCACGAATTCCTGAGCTGATCTCCACGGTCTGCTTTCACCTATACCCAAGGTTCACGACACCCAAAAGTTTGTCACGACAACGGCGAGGGCAAGCCTTGCAACCCGGGCGGCGGATCGCCGTCCATGCAACATGCTCGCCCATGCTTCACTGGCCCGCTCTTGACTGTGCGGTACATCGGGTAGCCGTCGCTATTCCGGTGTGGCTTCCGTGAAGCGAATGAGCGACGGCTACCCGGTACCGCTGGAGTTGAGCGGTCCAGTCC
>NZ_JACCSO010000558.1 GCF_013812955.1 Nannocystis sp.
TGGTGATGTAGGGGATGTCGATCTTGACGGTGCGGTCGCGCAGCGCCTCCATGAACTTGTTCTCGAGCAGGCGGTTGTACTCGGCCTCGTTGGTGTGGCCGATGATCACCTCGTCGATGTCGGTCTGGGCGAACTTCTTGGGCTTGACCTTCTGCTCCTGGGTCGCGCCGAGCAGGTCGTACAAGAACGCGACGTCGAGCTTCAAGATCTCGACGAACTCGATCAGGCCGCGGTTGGCGACGTTGAACTCGCCGTCGAAGTTGAAGGCGCGCGGGTCGGTGTCGCTGCCGTACTCGGCGATGCGGCGGTAGTTGATGTCGCCGGTCAGCTCGGTCGAGTCCTGGTTCTTCTCGTCCTTGGGCTGGAAGGTGCCGATGCCGACGCGGTCCTCCTCGCTCAGCAGCAGGCGGCGGATGCGGACGTGCTGGATGACGCGCGACCAGTCGCCCTTGTGGTGCAGCATCAGCTCGCGGAAGATGAAGCGGCAGGCCGGGTTCAGCTGCCCGCGGATGTACGGGACAAAGCCGTCGCGCTCGAGGCCGAGCCCGGCGATCGCCTGGTCACGGACCTCGGGGGGGATCAGCTTGAGCGGCTCCTCGTTCATCGGCGAGGGGAAGCACTCCTGGCCGGCGGTCAGGTAACGCAGGCTCTCCGGGAGCACCCATTCGTAGGTGTAGAGCGCGCCCTCCGGGGTGCGGCTGTACTCCTCGAGGCCCTTCTTGAGCAGGCGGGCGATGGTGCTCTTCGAGGAGCCGACCGGGCCGTGCAGGAGGATGATGCGGCGCTCGGTGCCGTAGCGCAGGGCCGCGGCCTTGAGCACGTTGACGAGGCGCATCAGCGGGATGTCGAGGCCGAAGATCGCGTCGCGACCCTGGTGGGACTCGTCCTGGAAGAAGCGGTAGCGGGTGATCTTCTTCTTGTGGTCGACGTACTCCTCGGTGCCGTGCGACAGGACCATGTCGTAGAGGCGCTCGTAGGCGGTGCGCGCGACGCGAGGATTTTTCCGGGCGATCTCGAGGTACTCCTCGAAGGTGCCGGACCAGTGCAGATCCTCGTAGCGTTTTTGATCCTGGAGGGCGGCGATGCGGTCGACGAGGCGGGTGTTGGACATCATGAGTTCCTGCCGAAGGTGCGTGACAGCGGAACGTGATGTTACACTAGGCGTCCTGCACCGGCCACATGCGGCCTCGCGCAGTCCTCCTTCCCCGCGGACGCCCATGATTTCGCGCATCGAACAGGACCACAGCCGCTTCCGCGAGATCATCCGCGGGAAAATTCGGCAGAACTTGCGCAAATATATCTCGCGCGGCGATCTGATCGCGCCCAAAGGTCAAGGCTCGGTGACCATCCCGATGCCTCAGATCAACATCCCGCGCTTCGTGTTCGGCGACAACAGCGGACAGGGCGTGGGGCAGGGAGAGGGGGAGGCGGGGGACCCGATCGGGGGTAATCCCAAGGACGGCCAGAGCGGCTCCGGCAAGTCCGGCGAGGGCGAGGGCGCCAAGGCGCTCGAGGTCGAGGTCTCGCTCGAGGAGCTCGCCGAGATCATGGGCGAGGAGCTCGGCCTGCCGAACATACAGAGGCGCGGAACGCAGTCGCTGGAGACCAAGAAGGATCGCTACGTCGGCCTGCGCAATACCGGCCCGGAGAGCCTGCGCAGCTTCAAGGCGACCTTCAAGCGGGCCCTGCGCAGGCAGGTGGCGATGGGCACCTACGACCCCCGTCGTCCGGTGATCGTACCGATCCGCGAAGATCGTCGTTACCGCTCCTGGCGCACGGACCCGCGGCCGCAGTCGAACGCCGTCATCATTTACATGATGGATGTGTCCGGTTCGATGGGGGACGAGCAGAAGGAGATGGTGCGCATCGAGTCGTTTTGGATCGATACCTGGCTGCGCAGCCAGTACAAGGGGCTGGAGTCGCGCTACATCATCCATGACGCGACCGCGCGGGTGGTCGAGCGCGAGGTGTTCTTTCGGACCCGCGAGTCGGGCGGCACGATGATCTCCTCGGCCTACAAGGTCTGCAGCGAGCTCATCGACGCCGAGTTCAACCCGGAGCAGTGGAACATCTACGCGTTCCACTTCTCGGACGGCGACAACTGGTCGGTCGACGACACGGCGACCTGCATCGGCCTGCTCAAGAACCAGCTGCTGCCGCGCCTGAACCAGTTCGGCTACGGCCAGGTCGAGTCGCCCTACGGCTCCGGGCAATTCATCAAGGACCTGCGCGCGGCGTTCAACAAGCACCCGCTGCTGGTGACCTCGGAGATCAAGACAAAGGAAGACATCATGGACTCGATCCGCGAGTTCCTGAAGGGAGGCCGCTGATGTCATCCCTGCCGAGCGTGCTGTGGGACCTTCAGGTCGAGATCAAGAGCTACGCCGACGAGTTCGGCCTCGACACCTTCCCGGTGCTGTTCGAGCCGGTCGACTACCGCCACATGTGCGAGATCGCGGCGTACGACGGGTTTCCGACCCGGTACCCGCACTGGCGCTTCGGCATGGAGTACGACCACATGCTCAAGAGCCACACCTACGGGCTCTCCAAGATCTACGAGCTGGTCATCAACACCAACCCCTGTTACGCGTACCTGCTCGAGGGTAATTCCCTGGTCGATCAGAAGCTCGTGATGTCCCACGTGTATGGACATTGCGACTTCTTCAAGAACAACTACTTCTTCTCGCACACCGACCGGCGGATGATCGACGGCATGGCGAACAACGCCTCGCGCGTGCGCCGCTACATGGACCGCCACGGCGTCTCCACCGTCGAGTCGTTCATCGACGTGTGCCTGTCGCTCGACAACCTCATCGACCCCTGGCTGCCGTTTCGTGACAAGAAGGCGCGGCGTCCGCCATCCGGCGCCAACGACTCCGCGAGCTACGCGTCCTACGGCCAACCCGGCGAGCCCGAGGACCCGACCGAGAGCGGCCGCCTGCACAACGTTCGCGGCTACCTCGAGGGCTACATCAACCCGCCCGAGTTCATCGCCGCCCAGCGGGCCAAGAAGAAGCAGCAGGACGAGATCGCCAAGCGCAAGCTGCCGCCCGCGCCCGACCGCGACGTGCTCGGCTTCCTGATGCAGCACGCGCCGCTCGACGGCTGGGAGGCCGACATCGTCGGCATCCTGCGCGAGGAGTCGTACTACTTCCTGCCGCAGCGGCAGACCAAGATCATGAACGAGGGCTGGGCCACGTACTGGCACTCGAAGATCATGACGACCAGGGCCCTGTGTGACGACGAGATCATCGACTACGCAGACGCCGCCAGCGGCGTGACCGCCATGGGCCCCGGGCAGCTGAACCCGTACAAGCTCGGCGTCGAGCTGTATCGCCACATCGAGGACCGCTGGAACCGCGGCCGCTTCGGCAAGGAGTGGGACAACTGCACCTCGCTGCAGGAGCGCACCCACTGGGACCTGAAGCTCGGTCTCGGCAAGGAGAAGCTGTTCGAGGTCCGGCGCATGCACAACGACGTGACCTTCCTCGACGAGTTCTTCACCGAAGATTTCTGCCGCGACCAGAAGTTCTTCACCTTCAAGGAGAACCGGCGCACGGGACGCCTGGAGATCGAGGGGCGCAGCTTCGCCAAGATCAAGGCGCAGATGCTGCAGCAGCTGTCGAACTTCGGGCAGCCGTTCATCTACGTGATCGACGCCAACTACTTGAACCGCGGCGAGCTGCTGCTCGGGCACCGCCACGAGGGCGTCGACCTCAAGGCCGACTACGCCCGCGACACCCTGCGAAGCCTCGAGCGAGTGTGGCGACGGCCGGTGTCGCTGCTGACCATCCTCGACGACAAGGCCAAGCGGATCAGGTTCGATGGCTCGGAGATCTCCATGTCCGATGAGCCACACGCGTTCCGTGTCTGAAGCCTCCCCCTCATGAAGAGGTGTTGGCTTGCTCACGGGTGACGGTCGCTAAAGACCGGTTTTATGGCGTCTGGGGCCCAATGGCGGGGGCCAGGGCTTCTGACGCGCGGGTCGCGCTTCCCGAATTGTTCGCCGAGGTCCTGACGCGTCGCAGGAAATCGCGTCGCCGATGGCTGGCTGGGCGCTTGCTCGTGGTACTGTTTTCGAGTGCGTTTGATCGCATGGGCATCCACTGATGTTGGCCGCGTGCGCATGGCGAACGAGGACAGCTTCCTCGTGGATGCGTCCCTGGGCCTGTATTTGGTCGCAGACGGCATGGGAGGCCACGCCGGAGGCGCCCACGCCAGTGCGATGTGCGCCGACGTCGTGAACAAGGTCGTGCGTCGCGGCATGGCCCGACTGGTCGGGATGCCGCAACAGACCTGGAACGACGCGATCTCCGAGATCCTTCAAGCCAGCGCGAGCGAGGCGAGCGCCCGCATCTACGACCAGGCGCAGATGGACCGCTCGCTGCACGGCATGGGGACCACGCTGACGGGCATCCTGTTCCACGGGGACCGCGGCTACATCGTCCATGTCGGCGACTCGCGGGCCTACCTGCTGCGCAGCGGCACGGCGCGCCAGCTGACCGAGGACCACTCGTGGCTGCGCGAGCAGATCCAGGCCGGCCTGTTGACGGAGGAGGAGGCGCAGGACTCCGACCTCAAGCACATCATCACCCGCAGCGTCGGCTTCGAGCGCGTGGTCGAGGCCGACATCGTCCCGGTCAACGTCAGCATGGGCGACGCGTACCTGCTGTGCTCGGACGGCCTCGCCAACTACGTGTCGATCGAGGAGCTCGCGACCCTCGCGCGCGACCACCTCTACTCGGAGCTGCCGCAGATCTGCACCGACCTCGCGCTCGACCGCGGCGGCGACGACAACATCACCGTCGTCGTCGTGCTCGCTTGCAACGACCACGACGAGCGGCAGGCCGTGCGACAGCTCAGCAAGACCGCCGCGGACACGCTGCCCTCGCTGCCCTGAGTGTGCTATCACCCGCCGCGGGAGGAGCGGCGGCCGAGGGGGACAAGACGATCGCGGTGGCGGCCTCGCAAGCGGTACGCCATCGAGGAAAGTCCGGGCTCCACAGGGCAGGGTGCTGGCGCAGGCCAGTCGGGGTGACCCGAAGGAAAGTGCCACAGAAAACAAACCGCCCACGTCCGCGTGGGTAAGGGTGAAAAGGTGCGGTAAGAGCGCACCGGGGACCTGGCGACAGGGACCGCACGGTAAACCCCACCCGGAGCAAGGCCAAACAGAGGTAGGAGACCTGTCCGCAAGGCCAGGCCTCCAGGAGCGGCCCGCTCCGCCTCGGGTAGCGCCGCTCAGATGAATGATCGTCACCCGGCAGAGGCAACGATGCCGGGGACAGAACCCGGCTTACGACCCCGCTCGACCGTCGCTCCTCCCACCTTTTTGTTCGGCCGCAATCGGGCCCCGACATCGGCAACGCAATCGACCCCGACGATCGCCCAGGGGCGGTCATCGGGGTCGTCGTGTAGGCGCTGGGCAGCGCTCAGAAATCGGGGGGCCGAGGCATGTCCTCGGGGACCTTGGGCTCGAACTTCTCGTGGTCTTCCGGGAAGTGTCCGGACCAGTACAGCAAGCGGCCGCAGGACTCGCAGCCGAGGATCTCCTTGCCCTTGAGGAGCCGCATGTAGAGGATGTGCGGGATCATCATCTTGCAGGCGGTGCAGCGCTCGCCGTGGGCGGGGACGAAGGCGAGGCCGCCGAGCCGCTTCCGGATGCGCTCGTAGTTGGCGAGGATCTCCTTGTCGATCCCCTGTACGGACTTGACGCGCAGCTTGCGGGCCTTGCCGATGCTCTCGTCGAGTTGCTTCTGCTCCTCGGCGAGTCGGCCCTTCTCGGCCTCGGCTGCGGTGCGTAGCTCGCTGAGATGGGCCTCCATCTTGGCGATCTGCTGCTCCGTCTTGGTGAAGGCCTCCTGCAATTTGGAGATCTCACCGGTTCGGGTGGCGACCATTCGGCGGGTGGTCTCCAGCTCTCGTTGCTGCGCGTTGAGCTCGCGCGCCGTCTTGATCGCACCCAGCTTGGCCTTGCTGTTGCGGATCTGATCCTCCTCTTCGTGGAGCTGGTTCTCCTGACGAGTCTGGAAGTTTCGCGTCTCGTTGAGCTTCTCGCGCTCCGCGGCCAGCATCTGCTCGAGCTTCTGAAGGTCACTGTCGAGGCCGCTGATACGCGCCGGGATGCCCCCTAGCTTGCGCTCAAGGCTAGTGAGCCGGCGGTCCTGACGTTGCAACGTGCGGAGTGCGGGGATCTGGGGGTGGATATCTGTCATGGCGGTACTGAGGTGGGCCCACCTGGGCTTGAACCAGGGACCAACCGGTTATGAGCCGGCCGCTCTGACCGACTGAGCTATGGGCCCGGTCGACGTTGGGTCGATGCGACCTTCACGATAGGAAGCCTTGCGAGGCCCGTCAAACTGCGTGACACGCGCGCGAGCCTCTGGAGGCCTCGCGCCAGGTCGGTCGCGGCCGTGCCGCCTGCGCTGCGTTCGTCGCATGTGCAAGTCAGCGACCGCAGAATCAAGGTCCCTGCCGCTTTGGCCCGATCGGCCGCGAACGGCCAGGTTTGCCGTCGCTGCTGGCTTATCGGGACATCCGATGTCCGTCGCCCACGTCGCCTGAACGGAGGGACAGGTGCGGCGCGCGAGCGCGGGGCGTCGTTCGGCACGCTGGCCGCCGTGCGTTTGGGCCCGGCTCCATCGCTCCAGGAGCCCGGGGCCGCCGACGCGAGCGCGGCCAGCACGCCGGCGCTCTGGACGCTTGGCCGGAGATCGCTCCTACGCGGGAGCATGGCGGTTGGTGCGGGGTGGTGCGGCTCGACTCGCGGTGGTCCGGCCCTCGAGCGCGGCTCGCGGTTGGGTCGCACGCTCGGGCTCTTAGGACATGTCTTGATGGACATGTCTAAAAAGACATGTCGCTACTTCGCGTGTGATGATAGCGGGCGATCGCCCGCGGACGGACTCGGCGGGTTCACGCCGATGGGCCGCATGGACCGGCCCGGAGGGGCGCTGCGAACGGGCCGTGATCGGGGGCGAGGCGATCGAGCTCCCGCTGGATCTCCAGCCGGTAGGGATCTTTGCCGACCGGCAGGACGACGGTACGGTCGATCTGCTGGTCTCGCTATATCGCGACGATCAGGGCACCGCGGACGACGAATCGGATGACCGCGGGCCCTTCATCGACCGCTACCGCGTCGACCCGTGATGCGTGCTCCTACTCGGACATGACGGGGCAGGGGCTGCAGCTCGTGCTGCCGCAGTGAGCGCTCAGGGCTCGGTGACGTAGCAGGTCGGGTCGGCGACGCCGGCCTGCACGAAGCCCTGGCGGCGCAGCTGGCAGCTGTCGCAGCGGCCGCAGGCCAGGACCCGGTCGCCTTGCACGGTCGGGTCGTAGCAGGAGACGGTGTCGGCGTAGTCGACGCCCTGGCCGCGTCCGGCGGCGACGATCTGCGCCTTGGTCATCTGTAAAAGGGGCGTCTGGAGGACGATCGAGCGGCCCTCGACGCCGGCGCGGGTGGCCAGGTCGGCGAGGTGCTGGAACGCGGCGATGAACTCCGGACGGCAGTCGGGGTAGCCGGAGTAATCCAGCGCGTTGACGCCGAGCCAGATCTCTCGGGCGCCGAGGGCCTCGGCCCAGGCCAGCGCGTAGGCGAGGAACAGGGTGTTGCGCGCGGGCACGTAGGTGCTGGGGATCGGGCCTGCACCGGGCACGCCGTCTCTCGGCACGGTGAGCGGGCTGCCGCGCACCAGCGAGGTCGCGGCGGCGACCAGAGGCGCGATGTGGCCGAGGTCGACGATCTCGTGGGCGCGGGCGCCGAGGCGGTGGGCCTGGCGGCGCGCACACTCGAGCTCGACCTCGTGGCGCTGGCCGTAGCGGAAGCTCAGCGCGTAGGTGTCACGCCCCGCGGCCGCGGCGAGGGCGAGCACGGTGGTCGAGTCGAGGCCGCCGCTCAGGAGAACGACGGCGCCCGTGGCGGATCCGGAGGGCATGAGCAGATCAGGCCGGGGCGTAGGTCGCGTCGAGGGTGACGCGGAACTCGCCGCCGCCCTCGTTGCCGGCGGCGAAGTTCTGGGTCGACGAGAGGGTGTTCTTGACCGGGAGCTGGTCGTCGAGGTTGAAGATGAGGGTCGACTCGGAGGTCACGTCGAGCGAGAGCATGATGTTCTTGCCGCCCTGGGCCATCTCCTTGGCGCCGCTCGACTCCGACTCGATGCGGATCTCCGCGAGGCGCTTGCCGCTGCTGTCGTCGACCTTGACCAGGGTGTAGGTGGTCTCGGTCTCCATGTCGATCTCGAGGCCGAACACGTTCTCCTTCTCTTCCTTGGAGACCTTGACCGGCTTGCCCTCGACCAGGCCGTCCTTGGGCAGCTCCGAGGGCAGGCCGAGGAAGCTGCCGAACGAGCTCATGTCGAGCTCGTCGGCCGGCGCGCCTTCCTTCTTGGTGGCGTTCTCGGGCAGCGCCTTGGTGGCGGCCTTTTCGGTCTCGCCGAGCATGTCGATGATGCGGGCGCCCTTGGCTTCCTTGAGCTTGGCCTTGAGGTCGGGCACCGGCTTGCCGTCCTTGGGCTCGGGCTTCATGCCGCCGCTGAGCTCGAACTGACGGACGTCGAGGATGCTGAAGTTGACCTTGAGCTTGTCGGGGCCGGCGTCGCTGATGTCGAGTAGGCCGGTGATGTCGGCCTTCATTTCGCCGCCCTGGCCGCCGCCGGAGGCGACGAAGCTGACCTTGAGGTCCTCCTTGATCTTGGCGGGGCCGGGCTTGTAGCGCAGCACCACGCCGCCGCCGGCCGGGGTCGAGGTGTCGCCGCCGGAGGAGGGTCCGGCGGAGTCAGCGGACTTCTTGCAGGCGCCGAGGCCGAGGGCGCCGAACAGGGCCAGAGCGGTCGAGAAGCGGAGGAGGCGTCGGGAGCGGTGCATGGTGGCGGCAACGCTAACTGCGCAGGGCCTGGGGTGCAACGACGAGGGGGGTGCGGAAGGAGTGTGGAAGCTCGTGAAACCGCGGTGAGCATCTGCTAGATAGGGGCCCGATGGTCCTCGAAGCGCTGAAGTCGATGTTCGGCCGCCGGATCCGGCTGCCACGGGACCTGGACACGCGGGTGCCACGCGGGGTGCGCAAGGCCGTGGAGCCGCAGGTCGCGGCGATTCAGGCGGCGATCGATGCGATCGCGGCCTTGCCGGATCTGGCCGATGTGGCGACCACGAAGAAGCTGCCGAAGGGCTTTTTTGCGGCCGTGCAGGCGCTGGCGGGGGCCTACGAGGCCTATATCGCCGCGGTGACGCAGCGGGTGCCGGCGCTGCAAAAGTCGGCGCGCGCGGGCACGTCGGAGGGGCAGCACGCCTGCCGCGAGCAGCCGGTGGGGGTGACGGGCGTCGAGGGCATGGCGATCTACCGGGCGGCGCGGCCCTGGAAGGACTTCGCGCCGGTGGCCCAGGAGCTCGCGCGGCTCGGGGAGCAGCAGTTCAAAGACATTCAGGCGCTGCACACGGGGAAGGATCCGGAGAAGATCGCCATGACCAGCACGGCGGTCCAGCAGGGGCGCCTCGACTTTGCGAGGCGCGGCGAGCCGTGCCCCTTCCTCGATCCGCAGGCCCATCGCTGCCGCATCTGGGACGCGCGGCCGTTCGTGTGTCGCATGCACCACCTGCTCGGCGACCCGCGTGAGGCCGATCCTCGCGGCCCCGGCTATCCCAAGCAGGTCAAGGCCTACAACGTCCGCATGCCGCTGCGCCAGCAGGTCGCGTTGATGCAGATCGAGAAGCGCATGCTGATGAACGCGGCGCCGTTCCTGAACGCCAACGTGCTGCAGTGGTTGCAGCTCGCCGAGGGGCAGCTGCTCGCGGAGGCCGGTGAGGCCCCCATGCGCCTCGCCCCCGACGGCCAGACCGCGGCGAAGGCCAACCGCAACAAGCCGGGCGCCAAGAAATTCAGTAAGGAGAAGAAGCGCGCCCGCAAATAGGCGCGCGGGAGGCCGGCCCCGGTCTTGGCTCAGTTCTCAGTTCTCAGTTCTCAGTTCTCAGTTCTCGGCCTCGACTTTGGTTCAGGGCGTCTTCGGCGGGCGCAGCCAGCGGTAGCTGAGGTAGGCGCTCATCTTGCCCTTCGCCTCGCCGCACACCATCGTGACCGCGTAGTCGTCGTTGCTGCCGGAGAGGGTGACGCGTGCGTCCTCGCCGTCCTTGCGCTCGAGCTTCGGCACCGCGCCGGCGAGCGCCCCGGTGAGGGTGTCGACGCAGGTGTCGCGGGTGGTGCCGTCGGGCAGCGCGAGCAGCAGCTGGGTCGAGAACAGGCCCTCGCCGTCCCGGGCGGTGCGCCCGGAGCTGGCGACCGTCGCCCCGGGGAACAGGTCGACCCGAAGCCATGCGGGGTCGATGGGTCCGGGCACGGCGCCCGCACTGCCCGGCCCGCTTGCTCCCCCCGGCGCGACCAGCGTCGGTGAGCGCACTGCGGATGCCGGAGTCTTTTCTGTGGGCTCGCTTACCGACTTATCCGCGACCGGTGCGGCGGCCGGTGCTCTGGCCGGCGTGCTCGGTGAGGCAACGTCGTTGCCGCTGCATGCAAGGAGAAGACACAGGGGGAGCGACGCGAGGCGAAACATGGCGGCGGCGAGTCTACCAGAGGAGTGACATGACGCGTGTCGCTCGAGGTTGTATGCGCGCGCGAGTTGGGACAAGGTTGGGGCATGCGCGGGACATCGGCGACTCCCAGCACCCCACTGGCAAGGGCTGGGCATGCAGGACATGCAGGACATGGACTCGAAGCGGGACCGGCCGTGGCGCGCAGCGGGGTGCTCCTCGCGTACAGCCACCGCGACCGCGACCTGCTCGGCGAGCTGCAGGTGCACCTGAAGCCGCTGCAAAAGGCGTGGATGTTGGACCTGTGGGACGACCTGCGGGTGGACGCCGGGCCGCGCGGTGGGGAGGAGTTGCTGCGGGCGGTGGAGGCGACGCGGGTGGCGGTGCTGCTGGTATCGCCGAACTTCTTGAGCTCGGCCTTCGTGGCGGAGCACGGGTTGCCGGCGCTGCTGGCCGGCCAGGAGCATCCGCGGGCCGCCGTGATGTGCGTATATCTTCGGCCGGCGCTGGACGTCTTCGCCGAGTCCCGCTTCGTCGACCCGATCACCGGGGCGGAGCGCTCGGTGCAGATGACGAGCTTCCGCGGCCTCAACGATCCGCTGCACCCGCTCGCTGCGCTCGAGCAGCCGGCCAGGTACGAGGTCTTGCAGGCCGCCGCCGCGGAGATCATCAAGGCCGCGCACCGCGGCTCGCCTGCCGCGGTTTCGCAGTAGAGCCCGCGTTAGCGTCCGCAGCAGAGCCCCGCAGCAGAGTCCCGCCCTCGGCCGGCTCGGCTTGCGGAGCGCGTCGGCTCCGATCTATCCTCCGGGCTCAGCGAGCCGCCCTGTACAGGCCCGCGCGAGCCCATGCCACGCCGACCCGAGCCGCGCGCGTCCCCCTGCCTTCGCCTGGCCCTGAGCGTCGCCGTGCTCGCCGCCTCGCTGACCTCGCGCCCCGCTGGCGCGGAGCCGGCGATCTCCGCCACGGCGGACGAGCACTACGAGCGCGGTCGCAGTGAGCGTGAGGCCAAGCGCTTCGCCGCCGCGGTCGCCGAGTTCGCCATCGCCTACAAGGAGATCCCTCCGACCCAGTCGCAGCGGGCCACCGTGCTCTTCGAGCTCGTCGACGCCCAGCGCAGCGCCTTCGCGGCCGGCGGTCGGGTCCGCGGCCGGGAGCACCCCGCCAAACATCTGTGCGACGCCGAGGTCGCCCTCACCGAATTCATCGAGATGGCCGAGAAGAAGCGCGCCCCCAAGGCGAAGCGCTCGCCCGACGCACGCATGGCCGGGGAGCTGCGTGTCGATGTCCGCAAGCAGCTCGACGAGGCCCGCAAGGCCAGCGCCGACCTGGACTGCGCGACGGTCGAGCTCCCACGCGATGATGTCCCCGAGCCGGCGCCGGAAGCGCTGAGCAATGAGACCGACAAACCGCGGCGCGCGATCCACAAGCCGTTCGTGATCGCCGGGGCCGTGACCACCGGGGTCGGCATGATCTTCGTCGGCTTGCTGGCCAGCGGGCTCGTACGCGGCAAGCGGGCCGAGGAGGACGGCGATGCGCTGGTGGCGAAGAGCCCGACGCTACCGGAGGAGGACCCGGTCCTGAAAGCGATCGACCGCCGTGGCAAGAGCGCCAACCACCTGGCCATCGCCGGCGGAGTGATCGGCACCGCGGCCCTCGGGGCCGGCATCGCCCTGCTGGTCATCGGCCTGCGCGGCGGCCCGAGCAGCAGCAGGGTCGCGCTGAGCCCGACCTTCAGCCGGCAAGACCTCGGCTTGCTGCTTCGCTGGCAGTTCTAGCGCGAAGCAGCTGACCTTTGAGGCAGGTCCGGTGGGCGAGTCTGCCCGCTCACCACCGCATCGATGCGGATCGCCGGTGGCATTTCCGCTATGCTGCTCGGTGGATGCCCGCGGACCCGTCACGAGCCCCGCCGAGCCCGGTGGTCGCGGACGTGAGCGCAACGCGGCTGCAATTCGAGTCGCCCGAGGACCTGCTCGGTCACACGCTCAACGACCGCTACCAGATCCTTCGGCTGCTCGGCTCGGGGGGCATGGGCACGGTCTACCTGGCCGAGCACGTGCTCATCCACAAGCAGGTCGCGGTGAAGGTCCTGAGCCCGACCCACGCCCGCAAACCCGAGGAGGTCGAGCGCTTCCTGCGAGAGGCGCGAGCGGCCTCGCGGATCCGTCATGAGAACGTCGTCGACATCACCGACTTCGGCTACACCGGCGGCGGTCTGGCCTTCCTGGTGATGGAGTACCTCGACGGCGAGGACCTCGCGTCCACCAGCCACCACGAGGGCGCGCTGCCGTGGCGCCGCGCCGTGCACATCACCCGGCAGATCTGCGCCGCGCTCGCGGCTGCCCACGCGCAGGGGGTCATCCACCGCGACATGAAGCCGGAGAACGTGTTCCGGATCCGGCGCGGCGAGGACCCCGACTTCATCAAGGTCCTCGACTTCGGCATCGCCAAGATCATCGACGAGAACTACGACCCGGATCAGCCCTCGTACACCGGCAGCGGCCTGATGGGCACCCCGGAGTACGTCGCCCCGGAGCTGATCCGCGGCCTCAAGCCGGACGTGCGCGTCGACATTTATGCGGTCGGCGTGATCCTCTATCGCCTGCTCACCGGTCGTGTGCCCTTCGCCGGCGAGAACTTCATGGCCACGCTCACGGCCCACCTGATGGAGGCCCCGAAGGACCCCCGCGAGCTCGCCCCGGACGCGCAGATCCCCGAAGCCATCGCGGCCGTGTGCCTGCAGAGCCTGGCCAAGGACCGCGACCAGCGCATCCCGACGATCCGCGAGTTCGCCCTCGCCCTGCGCGCCGCCGAGACCGCGCCCTCGCCCGCCCCTCCCTCGCCCGTCCCCCTCGCCGAGCCCGCCCGCCGCCGCCTGCTGCCGATCTTGCTCGGCGTCGCCCTGCTGCTGCTGCTCGCGGTGACGGTCCTCTATGCCTACCGCAGCGGTCGTGACTCGGTCCCCGAGCTCGCTCGCGGCGAGGTGCAACCAGTCTTTTCAGACATGATCGAAGAGACAGGTCCGAAGGGCCAGGTCGAGCCGGTGAGCGTGCCCGCCGCGCCGGTCGTGGTGCCGGTCGTGGCCCTGCCCGCAGAGGTGCTGCCGGCCGAGAC
>NZ_JACCSO010000573.1 GCF_013812955.1 Nannocystis sp.
ACGCGGGGCCACCATCGCCGAGCGCCTCGACATCCTTCGCAGCTTTCGAGCCCTCGGCGTCAGGACCATCGCCGTGGTCCAGCCGCTGCTGGCCGGCTCACTCGAGGCCCACGCCGATGCGCTCGCCGGCTGCGTCGACTCGGTCAGCATCGACGTGCTGCGCGGGGTCGAGGGCGCGCGCGAGCAGTTCGACGACCCGCGTTATGTCGCGACCGCGAGCGACGAGTGGCAGCTCGCCCGGGCCCACGCGCTGGTCGCCGCGCTGACCGCTCGCGGCGTGCCGGTGTGGCGCGGCGAGCTGCCGCCGGAGCTCGCTGATGCAGAGCCTGCCAGACCCTCGCATTAAGCGGTATACCGGAGCGCGTGGCGATCGACGAACCACAACCTCCGGGTCTGCCTCGCACCATCGGCGTCATCGGCGGCGGGACGGCCGGGTATTTCGCCGCGCTCGCGCTGAAGCGTCGGTTCCCGGCGATCGCCGTCACGGTCGTGGACTCGAGCGCCGTGCCGATCCTCGGGGTCGGCGAGGCGACGACCACGCTCATGCCGCCGTTTTTGCACGCCGAGCTCGGCCTCGATATCGTCGAGCTGTTTCGTGTCGTCAAACCGACATTCAAGCTCGGGATCAAGTTCGCCTGGGGTCCGCCCGGAGACTCCTATTTTACATACCCCTTCGGCGACGCCGATCCGCTCGCCGCCTTCGTTTTCGACGGCCACCTGCGCTCGCAGTCGCTGGTCTCGCGGCTCATCGCCGAGGACCGCGGCCCGATCCTCCGCGGACCGGACGACCAGCACATATCTCTGCTCCCTCGCCTCAAGTTCGCCTATCACCTCGACAACGCGCCCTTCGTCGCCTACCTCGCCGCGGCCGCGCGCAAGGCGGGCATCGAGCACGTCGACATGACCATCGACGCCGTCATCCAGGGTGAAGCCGGCGTCGAGGCCCTCAGGGCGCAGGACGGCCGCGAGCTGCGCTTCGACTTTTACGTCGATGCCAGCGGATTTCGCTCCCTGCTGCTCGAGCAGAGCCTCGGCTCACCGTTTCGCAGCTACGCGCCCAGCCTCTTCTGCGACCGGGCCATCGTCGCCACGGTCCCGCAGCGCGGCAAGGTCGAGCCCTACACCACCGCCGAGACCATGGACGCCGGCTGGTGCTGGCGCATCCCGGTCGAGGGCGAGGATCATCGCGGCTACGTGCACGCGTCCAACGCCATCGACGAGGACCGGGCCATCGCCGAGATGCGCGCCAAAAACCCCGGCATGGGCGACCCCTGGACCGTGCGCTTTCGCTCCGGCCGGCACGCGGACTTCTGGCACAAGAACACCGTCGCGGTCGGCAACGCCTACGCCTTCGTCGAGCCGCTCGAGTCGACCGCGCTGCACATGGTCATCCTCGAGATCGCCTACCTGCTCGCGGGCCTCGAGGCGATGGCGGACCCCGACGGCGACCGCAGTTACCCCCGCTTCGCAAGCGAGGCCGTCGGCGGCCACTGGGATTATCTGCGCTGGTTCCTCGCGGTCCACTATCGCTACAACCGGCGCCTCGATACACCCTTTTGGCAGCAGGCGCGCGCCGAGGTCGATGTCTCGGGGCTCCAGACCCTCATCGATCGCTATCACCAGCAGGGCCCGTTCCTCGCCGCCGAGGGGCTTCCTTACGAGGTCGGCGATCCCGCCTTCGGTTACAGCGGCCTCATGATGATGCTGCTCGGCCAGGGCGTGCAAGCCCCCGCGCCGCGGCCCACGCTCTCGCGGGAGCAGTGGGACCAGCGCGCCGCCGATGAGCGCAAGATCCTGCGCTGGGCGCTGCCACAAACCGAGGCGCTCGCGGTCCTGCGGAGCTCCCCCGAGCTGCTCGCGCAGTTCGTGACCTCCCCGTCCTCGTGGTGCCATGGCGAGGCCGAGCGCGTGCGCATCATGCCCCGCAGCCGCCAGCAGGCCCATCCTCATCCCGCCTCAGCGACCCGCACCCGGAAGTAGCGTGCTCTTGGCCCGGCAGGGCCGGCGCCGGTCACTCGCCCTGCAGGCGCTTCATGGCACCAGCGTGCGAGCGCTTGACGGTCGCGGGGCTCTCGGCGTCGGGCATCGGCGCCGCGATCATGGCGGCCGGCTGGGTGCCATGGGCGACCGGCTGCGACGCTTGCCTCTGCTGCGGGGCCGGGCCGAGGGTCGGGAGGGCTTTGCGCAGCTTGACGAGGCCGTCGGCCTGGGTGCGCAGCTCGGCGTCGTCGAACTGCTTGGCGGCCTGGCGTGCCTCGGGCTCGGCGCGGTCGATCAGCGTATTGGCGGCGGCGAGCTGGCCGGCGCGGGCCAGCGCGATCGCGTCGACGGTGGCGGTGTCGATCAATGCGCGGGCGATCTGGCGCTCGATCTCCGGGTCGCGGCTCGCGGAGATCTGGGCGGGGTCGTTGCTGGTGCGCGCGGCGACGAAGACCCGCCGCTCGAGCGCGCCGGCGCCGACCACCGCGTCCTGGAAGCCGAGCACCGCGTCCATCAGCTCGAGCGCGGCGCCGTCGCGGTGCGGGCTGACCCGCAGGCGGACGATGAGGTCGCGGTGGCTGCCCTCGCCGAGGTCACCGAGACCGAGCTGGAGGCCGCGGTTGTTGATCGGTGTGCCATTGTGGCCGAGCACACCCTCGATGGTCACGCCGGGTCCGGGCAGCAGCGAGAGCGAGAGGTTGCGGGCGACGACCCGCTCGAGGCGCAGGACCTCGTCGCTGAACACCGCGGCGACCTTGGCCGAGTCCTCGATGAAGTGGAACTTGCCGCCGGTCTGCTGGGCGAGGCTGGCGAGCAGCGTCTCGTTGTACTCGAGGCCGAGGCCGAGCGCGGTGATGGAGACGCCCATGGCGGCGGCCTGCTGGCTCAGGTTGGGGATCGTCGACTCGTCGTTGGGCACCCCGTCGCTGAGCAGGACCAGGCGATTGACGCCGTTGCCGAGGTAGCCGCGCTGGACCTCCGCGAGGCCCGCGGCCAGGCCGCCTGCGAGGTCGGTGGTGCCGCGCGCGGCCATCTTTTGGATGTGCTCGCGGATCGAGCTCTGGCTGGCGGCGTCGATGGTCGTCGAGGGCACCAGCACGTGGGCCAGCGAATCGAAGGTGACGATCGAAAAATGGTCACCCTCGGCGAGGCCCTCGACCAGGGTGAGCGCCGCGGCCCGGGCGTCCTCGATCGCCTTGCCTTCCATGGATCCCGAGCTGTCCATCACCAGCACCACGTTGATGGGCGGGCGCTTGCTGTGTGCGAGCTTGCCGGCGTCGATGCGCAGGCGGACGCGGATCTCGCCGGCCTTGTCGGCGGCGACCAGCTTCTGCGGCAATGCGCTGGCGAGGCTGACGACCTCCGGATCTTTGGCCGGGGCGACGACGATCACCGGGTCGGGGAGCTTGATCTCGACACCCTCCTTCTTGCAACCGGCGAGCGCGGCCAGGCTGAGGGCGAGGAACAGAGGGGAGAGCTTGACGGTGCGGGCAATCATGGGCTTGGCGTTTCGAGCCTGAAACGCCGGGCTCGCTCCGGGCCTTACAGGGCTCGCGGCCCTCACCCGATCGGACCCCGCTGGCAGGCCGCGCTTGTTGCGCAGTACGTGCGTGAAGACCCCACCGCGGTCCGTGAAGCCGTGGGGCGAGCAGTGCATCGATGTCCCGGGCTGCGGGTGCTGTGGTGGGCGCTCTGCCCTGAAGCGGGGTACCATGCAGCTCACCAACGCATGCAGGATGCCTGGACAACCGTCCGATACCTCGACGGCTACACCCGCGATGTATCGGGCAACAGCGGCCGGGTGGCGATCACCGTGTGGCCGGATGGCCGCGCCCGCGTCGAGTATCGGATCAAGGCCAACTCGACGCTCATTGTGTTCGAGCGCGCGCTCGCGGCCTGGGTCCTGCCGGAACTGCTCTTGCAGCTGCGCGAGACGGGTTTTCCTGCGCTGCCGAAGCACAAGGCGGGCCCCCACGACCGCATGGGGCTGCTGTCGGTCGCCACCGCGACCGGCATGCTTCAGGCATGGATCTTGCCGGCACATCGACAGATGCCGGCAGTGAACCACTCCATCCTGCTCCTCGAAGCCATCGCAAGCGCGCTCAGTGGCGGCTCGCTGGTCGCCTACGGGGCCCTGGAGCGGCCCGTCCTCGCCTCTTGATCGGCCTGATCGGCTTGATCGGCTTGATCGGCCTGATCGGCTTGATCGGCCTGATCGGCTTGATCGGCCTGATCGGCTTGATCGGCTTGATCGGCTTGATCGGCCTGATCGGCCTGATCGGCCTGATCGGCCGCCTCGGGCGGCCATTGCATTGATTGAAGGCCGGGGCCGGATGGCGTGGGGGGCATGAACCTCGCAGTCTGGTTCAGGATACGCCTGGCATGAATCATCGGCGGGCGGGCACAGCGCCCTTTACTAACCAACGGGGGTGTTTCACCGTGGAGGGTAGTCCGAGGGATCGTGAAGCCATGCATCGACGCCGAGTTTACGACCGCTGCGATCGAGGGCTGCGCCCATGAGTGTACTGGCGGACCTTCTCGCGGCGCGGCGGGACGGGCTGCTCGAGCTGCTCACGCAGCGGGTCCAGGCGACCCTCGCTTCGGCCGACCTCACCCGCAGCGAGCTCATCGATCACTTCCCGGCGATCCTTCGTGACGTGGGCCAGGCGCTCCTGGACGGCGCCTCGCCCACGGAGCAGGTGCTCGCCACCCACCACGCCGCCGACGCCCACGGCGCGCAGCGGCTTCGCATCGGCTTCGACCTCAACGCCGTGGTGCGTGAGTACGGCCTGCTGCGCGACTGCATCTTCGAGCTCCTGGGGGCGGCGAAGGTCGTGCCCGAGCTTCATGAGCTGCGCATCGTCTCCGACTGTATCTCCGCGGCCACCGCACATTCGGTGATCCGCTACGTCAGGGAGCGCGAGGACGGGGCCAACGCCGAGCGCCGGCACCTGCTCGATATGTTCGAGCAAGCGCCGGGCTTCGTGTGTTTCCTGCGCGGGCGCGAGCTCGTCTTCGAGCTCGCCAATGCCGCGTATTTCCAGCTGGCCGGCCACCGGGAGGTCTTCGGCAAGTCGGTGTACGAGGCGCTGCCCGAGCTGAAGGATCAGGGTCACCTCGATCTGATCGAGCGGGCCTTCGTCTCGGGCCGACCCTTCGTCGGTCGGGGCATACGCGTGGCGCTGCAGCGCGAGCCTGGCGCGCCGCTGAGCGAGGTGTTCCTCGACCTCATCTTGCAGCCGATCCGCGACGTTCAGGGGCGGGTGAGCGGCATCCTCCTCCAGGGCCACGATGTCTCCGAGGTCAAGCAACAGGAGGCTCAGCGCCAACTCGCGGAGGCGGCCCAGCGGGCCTCGGAGGAGCGTTACCGTACGCTCTTCGAGTCGATCGACGACGGCTTTTGCCTCGTGGAGATCCTGTTCGACGAGTCGGGCGAGGCCGTCGACTACCGCTTCATCGAGACCAACGCCGCCTTCGCCGGCCAGTCCGGGCTCGTCGGCGCGGTCGGCAAGACGGCCCTCGAGCTGGTCCCCGGGCTCGCCAGGTCCTGGTTTCATCGCTATGGGGTCGTCGCCGCCACCGGGCAGTCCATGCGCTTCGAGGACCATGATCCGGCGCTGGGCCGCTGGCTCGACGTCTTCGCCAACCGGGTGGGCGCGCCGGCGCTTCGCCAGGTAGCGATCGTGTTCAAGGACATCAGCGAACGCAAGCGCATCGAGAAGGAGCGCGCGCACCTGTTCCGGCTCGAGAGTGCGGCGCGCCAGGCCGCGGAGGAGGCCAGCCGCCTGCGCGACGAGTTCCTGACGACGGTCAGCCACGAGCTGCGCACGCCCCTCACCTCGATCCTGGGCTGGGCGCGCATGCTGCGGGTCGGGACCGTCGCGGCCGAGAAGCGCGACCAGGCGCTCGAGACCATCGAACGCAACGCCCGGGCGCAGGCGCAGCTGATCGACGATCTGCTGGACGTGAGCAGCATCCTCGCGGGCAAGCTCCGGCTCGAGGTCACCACCGTGGACGTCCAGTCGATCGTCGCGGCGGCGCTCGAGACCGTGCGTCCGGCCGCGGAGGCGAAGGGCATCCAGCTGCGAGCGACCCTCGCCGCGGATGGCACGGTGATGGGCGACCCCCACCGCCTGCAGCAGGTGGCGTGGAACCTGCTGGCCAACGCGGTGAAGTTCACGCCCGCGGGCGGTCGCGTTCAGGTGCTCGTCGAGCGCAAGAAGTCGGCGGTCGAGATCACGGTCACGGACACGGGCGTGGGCATCGCCAGCGACTTCCAGCCCCACGTCTTCGAGCGCTTTCGCCAGGCCGACGGCGCCCCCACCCGCGCGCACGGAGGCCTCGGCCTGGGCCTATCGATCGTCCGCCAGCTGGTCGAGTCGCACGGCGGCACCGTCAGCGTCTTCAGCGAGGGTGAGGGTCGGGGGGCGAGCTTCACCGTGGGCCTACCTCTGGCCGTGGCCCGGCGCCCGCAGCCGAGCGCGCCTGCGGGGCGCGAGCAGCTGCGCGCGAAGGGCCTCCCCTGCCCGCCCGAGCTCGACGGCCTGCACATCCTCGTCGTCGACGACGAGTCGGACACCCGCGAGCTGCTGCGCACGCTGCTCGAGCCGCACGGCGTGCACGTGATGCTCGCCGCCTCGGCGGCCGAGGGTCTGCAGCTGGTCATGGCCGGGCCCCCGGACCTGCTGCTCTCCGGTCTCGGCATGCCGAAGGAGGATGGCTACGCGCTGATCACCAAGCTGCGACAATTGCCCGCCGAGGCCGGTGGTGAGGTCCCGGCCGTGGCGCTCACGGCCCGCGCGTGCATGGAAGAGCGCTCGCATGCGCTGCTGGCCGGCTTCAACAATCATATCTCCAAGCCGGTGGAGGCGCTGGAGCTGCTCGCGGTCGTCGCCTCATTGTCGCGGCGCAGCTGGAAGCGCGGGGGCTGAGACGAGCGCGCAATCGCTGCGGGCACGCCCCGAGCCATTCCTGCTACCTCCAGTTCAGACCCACGGACCGGCTCGGCGCGATCGTGGACCGCGCCGACGAGCTTCCTCACCCGCCCGGACTGTGTTCTCCTCGGTCCCCGGAAAGTCCACCCGCCATGACCACGATCCTTTCGGTCCGCGACGTCACGCTCGCCACGCTCCTGATCTTTGGCGGCAGCAGCTGCATCATCGTGCAAGGTGCTCCGTACCCGGCGACCCAACAGGGCAGCTCGAGGCCGAAGCCCGCCAGGTCCAAGCCGGCGAAGGGTCCAGCGAAGCCGAAGCAGAAGCCCGCGAAACCGAAGCCGAAGCCCGCGCAGCCCCAGCCCAAGCCGCGGCCGCAGCCCAAACCGCAGCCCAAACCGCAGCCCAAACCACAGCCTCGGCCGCAGCCCAAACCGCAGCCCAGGCCGTCGGAGCCGGAGGCGCCGAAGGGCACGCACATGGTCGTGCCGGTGCGCATGAACTTCGCGGAGGCGGTCGCGCGGATCGACTCGCTGGTGGTCAAGACCATGAAGCAGGACTGGCGAACGGTCAGCGCCGCGAATGCACCGACCAAGATCGAGGTGAGGTACACGGTCTGGCGCGACCCGCTCGCGGCCACCTTCGACGACGGCAAGCTGAAGGTCAGCGTGAACGTGCGCTACGCGGCCGACGTGCGCGCCTCGGTGAAGAACCCGCTGGGCGGAAGGATCTGGATCACGAAGGGCCAATCGTGGGGCACCAAGGCCGAGCCGCAGCAGATCAAGGCCAAGTTCCACGCCGGCGTCAGCATCCAGGACGACTTCAGCGTCAAGGCCGACGCCGCGCTCGACGACATCGATCACGGCCCGGCGCCGACCGGTCAGGCGTGCGTCAAGGTGATCGCCAAGGTGTGCATCAGCAAGGAGTCGATCGCGCCGATGGTGCGCAAGAACCTCGAGCAGCAGATCGTGCCGCAGATCAAGAAGGCGCTGGACAACGCCGACAAGGAGTTCGAGAAGGCGCTGAAGCTGAAGCCGCACGCGCAGACGCTGTGGACCGCGCTGCAGCAGCCGCAGTCGCTGCAGAAGCTCGGCCAGGCCAATTGCCCGAGCGAAGCAGGCGCGCTGTGCACGACGCCCGCGTGGCTGGTCGCCCGGCCCGAAGCGCTCGGCATCTCGCAGCCGCGCATGGACGGCAAGGACCTGCGCGTCGACCTGGCGATCGCGGGACAGCTCGCGGTGCAGCTCGGCGACCGGCCGAATACGACGCCGATCCCGCTGCCGAAGCTGAAGCCGGTGACGGAGCCCCCGGGCTTCGCCGTGCGCGCCCAGCTGCGGGTCCCGATCGAGTCACTCGGTGACGAGCTCAGCAAGCACCTGAAGGACAAGAAGCTCCTGATCAAGGGCGCGCCCGAGCTCGTGGTGACCCACGTGTCGATCGGCGACAAGGTCGAGTCTCGTTATCCCCGGCGCATCCACATCGTGGTCGGCATCGGCGGCGCGCTCAAGGCCGAGCTCGAGCTGGTCGGCGAGCTCGCCTGGGACGCGAACAAGCGCGAGCTCTTCCTCGAGGACTTCGACTACACCCTGGGCACCGACAACGAGGCGCTCAAGCAGCTCTCGGCCGACAACTACGCGGCGCTGCGCAAGCTGATCGCCAACCGGGCCCGCTGGAAGCTCGGCGCGCGGGCCGGCGCGCTCGGGGACGCCGTCACGAAGGCGCTCGGCGGCGTGTGGCCCGGTCATCTGGCCGTCGACGGCGAGCTGAACCAGGTGCAGGTCGAGGACTTCGCGCTGAAGAAGGGCGTGCTCGCCGCGGATGTCGTGCTCGCCGGCCAACTGGCGGTCGCCTTCACCCCCTAGACCCGCTCAGGCGCGCTCAGGCGCGCTCAGGTCATCACGGCGAGGACCGCCTGCACGGTCATCGCCGCGAGCACCAGCGACGACACGAAGAACAGCGCGAAGCGGACCTCGATCTTGTTGATCGTCGCCTGAAACAGGCTGTGGGCCACGCGCAGCCCGACGTAGGTCCACGCGAGCATCGCGTCGGTGTCCGCGTCGCGGGTGACGAGCGCGAGCACGATCGCCACCGCGTAGAACAGCGTCGGCTGCTCGAAGAGGTGGTTGTAGTTGTCGGCCTTCCAGCGCACGTCCGGCGGGAGGCTGGCCATCTGCTCGCCACGCGGCGCCGTCGGGTCGAGCTTCATCCTGGACCGCTGGATCGCGGGGATGCGGGTGACATACATCCACCCCCACATCACGAAGGTCCAGGTGACGAGCGCGACGACGGGGCGGAGGAGCTCGAGCGATGGTTGCATGCGAGCACGACAGTATCACAGCCGCGGCCCGGGCCGCCCCGGTCAGCTGGCGGGGCTCGGCGGGTCGACGTCGGAGATCTGGCTCAGGAGGTCGTCGAGCTCGAAGGGCTTGCTGAGATATCCATCGACGCGGAGGTCGGCGAGGGCCGGGTCGCGCAGCATCTGCTCGCGCAGCATCTATCTCGCCAGGCCATGGCGTGGTACTGTCGGGCCCATGCGGCATCGACTGCGCGATGTGGGCGGGACCCATGGGGGCCTGCCGCTGTTCGCCCTGGGGCTCGGGATGAGCGCCGGTGGGGCCTACCTGCTGACCAACCAGGTGCAGGTGCACAGCGGCTACTGGGGCTTCTGGGGCGACCAGACCTTCGGCCTGACCCTGCTCCCGTTGTTGTTCGGGATCGGGTTTTTGTTCTGGAACGGGCGCTCGGGGATCGGCTGGATATTGACCGGCCTCGGCGCGGTGTTCATCTTCGCCGGGATCCTCGCCAACATGCAGATCCACTTTCGGTCGACGACGCTGTTCAATACCCTGGTGATCTTGACGCTGCTGGTCGGCGGGCTCGGGCTGATCGCCCGCTCGCTGCGGCCGGTGGGGCGAGGCTGAGCGCCGATGCCGAGGGTCGGACTGGTCGCGCTCATCGATATGGACGGCACGCTTTGCGACTATCACGGGGCGATGTCGCGGGGCCTCGCCGAGCTGTGCGGCGACGAGCAGGCCCCGCCGCCGCTCGACGACGAGCGGCCGTGGATGCGCGCGCGTCGCGAGCTGATCCGCCACCAGCCCGGGTGGTGGCGTGAACTGCCGCGGCTCGAGCGCGGCTTCGAGGTGCTCGCCGAGCTGCAGGCGCGGCGCTTCGAGGTCCACGTGCTCACCAAGGGGCCCGCGGCGGCGAGCAGCGCGTGGACCGAGAAGATCGACTGGTGTAATCGTCACCTGCCGGGCGTGCCGGTGACGATCACGATGGACAAGGGGCTGGTCTACGGGAAAGTGCTCGTCGACGACTATCCGCCGTATGTCGAGCGCTGGCTGGCCTGGCGCCCGCGGGGGCAGGTGATCATGCCGGCGCACCCCTGGAACGACGGATTTTCTCATCCCAACGTGCTGCGATACACGGGTGACAACCTCGCGGATGTCCGCGCGGCGCTCGATCGCGCGTGCGCGGACGAATAGGCGCAGCGCATGGACCCGATCACCCTGACGCTCGTGATCGAGGCCGCCGTGGCCGGCGGCGTCGGTCTGTTCGTCGGCCTCGAGCGCGAGCACAGCGACCTCAACGGGCCGGACAATACCCACACCGATGATCACCTCGGCGTGCGCACCTTCTCGATCCTCGCGCTGTTCGGGTGGACCTGCGCGGTGCTCGGCGACCGCCTGCCGTGGCTGCCGCCCGCGGGGCTGGTCGTCGCCGCCGGTCTGGTCCTCGCCCACTATTTTCGGGTCGGCGACAAGGACCTCGGCCTGACCACCGAGGTCGCCGCGGTCGCGACCTTCGCCCTCGGCATGCTGGTGCATCATCAGCGCGACCTCGCGGTCGGGGTCGCGCTGGCCCTCACCCTGCTGCTGCTCGCCAAGCCGTTTTTTCGGCGCACGATCCCCAAGCTGCGCCGGGTCGAGCTGACCGCGACCCTGCAGCTGGCGATCGTGCTCGCGGTCGGATTACCGCTGCTGCCGGTCGAGGCCTATGACCCGTGGGGCGTGCTGTCGCCGCGCAAGATCGGCCTGTTCGTCGTGCTGATCGCGGGCATCAGCTACGTCGGCTACGTCCTGAACCGCCTGTTCGGCGCATCGCGTGGGGCAGGGCTCGCCGGTATCGTCGGCGGGCTCGCCAGCTCGACCGCCGTCACCGTCGCCATGGCCCAGCAGTCGCGCACCGACGAACACATGGTGCTTCCCGGCCAGCTGGCGATCTTCCTCGCCAATACCGTGATGTTCGCGCGCGTGCTCGTCATCACCGCGCTCATCAATCGCAGCATCGCCGCCGCGCTCGCCCTGCCGCTCGGCCTGATGGGCGTCGTCATGCTGACCGGCGCCGGCTGGAAGTACCTCGCGCTGCGCCGCGCGGGCCCCAGCGCCGGCCCCACGGGCGAGACCTTGCCGCTGTCGAACCCCTTCGCCCTGGTGCCCGCGCTCAAGTGGGGCGTGGTGCTCAGCCTCGTGCTGGTCGCCTCCGCGATTGCGCAGCAGCACTTCGGCGACCGCGGCCTGCTCGTCACCGCGGCGGCCTCGGGCCTCGCAGACGTCGACGCCGTCACCCTCGCCGTGAGCCGGCAGAGCCAGCAGGGCACCCTGTCCACCGCCGTCGCCGCCCTGGCGATCACGATCGCGGTGGTCGCCAATACGCTGGTGAAGGGCACGATGGCGGTGTTCATGGGCCGCAAGGGCTTCGGCCGGTCGATCGCGCTGGTGTTCGCGTTTGCGATCGTGGTCGGCGTCGCCACGGCGGTCTTGTTGAGGCTGCGCTGAGGCTGCGCTGAGGCTGCGCTGAGGCTGCAATGATCGCGGGCGCGAACGGGCGTGTGCGCACCGGCGAAAGCGCTGGCGCGGCGGGGCTCATCGTGGGAACGTGTTGCCCTGTGCGAGCCCGTACCCTCTTACTCCTGTCGGGCCTGACGAGCGCCTGCGCCGACCCGGGCGGCGAGACCGGGGCCTCGCAGAGCGCCGGCTCGCCGAGCACCGCGGGCACCACCGGCGACCCGATCGGCAGCACCACCGGAAGCAGCGCCGAGACGCCGACCGGTGGCAGCGCCGAGGGCACAGGGGGCACCGACAGCACCGATTCGACCACCGACAAAGCGAGCCACACGCTCGGCGGCAGCGTGCGTGGTCTGCAGGGCGCGGGTCTCCAGCTCGAGCACGCCGGCGAGACCCTGGCGATCGCCGGGGATGGCCCCTTCACCTTCGTCGCGCCGGTGCTCGATGGTTCGGATTATGACGTCACGGTCGCCGCCCAGCCGACCGAGCCGGAGCAACTGTGCACATTGGAGCACGGCCAGGGCACGGTCGCCGGGGCCGACGTCGCCGGCATCGTGGTCACCTGCATCACGCCGGTCCGGCACGTCGTCGTCATCGGCATCGACGGCTTCGGGGGCGCCTATGTGCCCAAGGTCGCCACCCCGGTGCTGGATGGCATGATGGGCAGCGGCGTGTATTCGCTGGCGATGCAGAACACCCTGCCGACGATGAGCGCGCCCAATTGGATGTCGATGATCGCCGGCTCGACCGCCGATCAGCACGGCGTCGACTCCAACGAGTGGGCGCCGGGCGACTCCCAGCCGACACCGACCTTCTTCGCCGTCCTGCGCGAGCAGCGCCCAGACGCGCGCATCGGCGTCTTCCACGACTGGGACGGCTTCGGCGCGCTCGTCGAGCCCGGCGTCGCGGACCGCCTCGAGAGCCCGGGCGACGAGCTCCAGACGGTCGCCGCGGCGCTGGCGTGGATGACGGAGACCAGGCCCGAGCTATTGTTCATTCACCTCGATCTGGTCGACCACGCCGGACATTTTAACGGCTGGGGCTCCGACGCATATATCGCGGCCGCCGAGGGCGCCGACGCGCTGGTCGGCGAGGTGCTCGCGGGCATCGACGCCGCCGGCATGCGCCCGTACACGGCCGTGCTGGTCAGCGCCGACCACGGCGGCGAGAGCCTGTTTCACGGCGCCGACACCTCGCTCGAGCGCGCGATCCCCTTCATCGTCACCGGCCCGCAGATCGCCGGCGGCGCGCTGCTACGCGAGCTGCGGGTCTTCGACATCACGGCGACGGTCGGCTCGCTGCTCGGCATCGAGGCGCCCGCCAGCTGGCTCGGCAGCCCGGTGATCGAGGCGCTGGCGTTCGCCGAGCCGACCGCCGACCCGAGCGCCAAGCTCGAGCTGCTGCCGGTCAGCGATTATGTCTGGGTCTACGACGACACCGGCAGCGGCGCCTTCGAGGACGGCTCGATCTGGCGCCCGGTGGTGCCCGCCGGTTATGTGTCGATCGGCGACGTCGCCCACGCCAGCCACGAGGAGCCCGGCTTCGCCACTCTGGTGATCCGCGACGACCCCGACGCCCTGCGCCCGCCGGTCGACTACGAGCAGATCTGGAACGACAAGGGCACCCTCGGCGCCAACGATGTCACGATCTGGAACCCGATCCCGCCGCTCGGCTATTCGTGCCTCGGCAGCGTCGCCACCCCGGGCTACGATACGCCCCCGCCGACCGCGCAGGTCCGCTGCGTGCATCAGCGCTATCTGGTGCGCGGCAAGGCCTCGCTGACCTGGACCGACGCCGGCTCGCTGGGCTTCCAGGACGCGGGCCTGTGGACCTGCGGCGATGGACCGGACGGCGGCCTGGCGGCGCGCAGCTTCATCACCAGGCGCCACCACAGCGACCCCGGTTATGCCAAGTGCTGGTCGCTGGTGACCGGCGCCTGACCGGGAGCCCATATCGCCGACACCTGCGGCATCGGCATCCTCCTCGGCGTTCGGGCCGCAAGCTCTGGAACCATTACGCCTATAGCATCACCAATATCATCGGCATAGTTTAGATCCGCCCTGCGCGGCCTTATGACAGACAATAGGTCCTAAGGGACAGGCGATTTTAGACCCTTGCCTGACGAGCCGACCGTCCAGCCGGTCACGCGCCGCCCCGCGCCGAGGTCGACGCGCCGAGTCGAGCCTGTGAAACAGGTGGAATCACAGCGACCGACAGTCCGCGAGCTCGCCGATCGCTTTATTCGCGACTTCATCGACGTCTATCTAAAGCCCAGCACCGCGATCAACTATCGCAGGCACCTCGCGGATCACATCCTCCCCGTGCTCGGCGGCCGCGACTTCGAGAGCGTGACCCGCAGCGACGCGCAAGCGCTCCACGCCAGCCTCAAGCATATCCCGGGATCCGCCAACTACGTGCTTTGTGTGCTCGGCAGTCTGTATAAGCGCATCACCGTCGACGGGGATTTGTCGGATATGCGCATCCCCTCACACGGGGTCCGGCGCTTCAAGATGAAGACCCGCGAGCGCTTCCTGACGCCCGAGGAGCGGCGTCACGTGGAGGAGGTCTTGCTGCGCGGCTTGCAGATCCTGTCCGGCCGCAAGGGGCACCTCGATCGCATGAGCGTCTGGGCCCTGCAGCTTCTGTCCCTCACCGGCCTGCGACGCGACGAGATCCGCGATCTGGCCTGGCCCATGGTCGACTGGCAGCACAGCTGCCTGAACCTGCCCGACACGAAGACGGGCCAGCGAAATGTCCCTGTCCCCTCGCAGGTGATGGCCCTGCTCCGGCAGATTCACGACCGCACCGGCAACCGCAAGGAGGGCCTCGTCGTCCACTCGCGCACCGGCCGGAAGCTGACGGGCCACCACGACGTGCTGGCGCTGGTACAAGCGCTGGTGCGCGGACGGGACCTGGCCGAAGGTCGAGGCCACCATTGCAGCGCCGCCGATCACCCTGGCGCGTCAGCCGAAGCCGTCCTGCGACTCCTGCGCCACGACCGCGAGGCTAACGGGCGCGCCGGGGCCTCGCAACGGCCCGCCATCGGCGACGCGCAGGCGCGAAAAAATCTGCGAAGAATCTGAAATTGAATTTCGGGGCCCGAGACTTGTGCCAGCAGAGTCTCTGCCATGCAGCCACGCACCACCGCCCTCCTGAGCCACGCACCACCGCCCTCCTGACCCTCGCTCTCCTCGCCTGCCCCGCCTGTGAGCCCCTGGACGGCGACGACCCGCCCGCATCTGTGGCCGCCCGTCCCCGCCATCCCACCCGCCCCTTGAAGCTCCGACCATGCAAACCCTTCGATCCTTTCGACCCCTTCGACCCCGCCTGATCATCACCTCCCTCAGCCTGGCCGGCCTGTGCGCCTGCGACTTCGAGTCTGCGCTGGACGACGCGGCGACGAGCCCGCGCAAGGGTCCGATCGAGGAGCCGATCGAGATCGAGGCCCCGATCAAGATCCCCCCGCCGATCGTGACGCCCGCGAACTGCATCACCGCCGCTCACCTGGTCCTGCACCACAACGACGGGACCACCGACATCAGCAACGACCTCCACCTGGGCCTCCCCAAGTTGGCCCGCCCGGGCGACCTGATCGAGCTCGACTTCAAGCTCGCCGCGGCCTGCCTGCCGAAGTACGGGTCGCGCCTGACGCTCGCCGCGTACACGATGCCGGCCCTCGACGCCGCCAAGCCGGCGACGGCGCCGCGCGCCTATGACGTGCACACGTCCCGCTTCGGGGCGGAGGGCGGCAAGCTGAGCGCGCGCCTGCCGAACTGCCGCTTCGACGTCGACCTCGTCTTCGGTGAGCCGCTGCCGGCCCCGCACCCGGACGACCTCGCCAAGGAGTCGCAGCGGCTGATCGCGCGGGCCCAGGGCGGCAATACGAGCTGCGACGGCCACACGAAGCTGGCGATCGACCAGTTCGACCCCGTGGAGCCGGGCTGGGGCGACGCGCCAGTGGCCGCCCACTTCGGCTGGCAGATCGACGCGGCGCTCAAGGCGGGCATGCAGCTCAGCTGCGCCCTCGACTTCGACGCCGACGGCAAGGTCGACAAGACGATCAGCCCCTGCCCCACCAGCACCGGCTCGCTCGAGGCCGCCACGCTGCCCTTCGCCTCCTTCGTGACGCCCGGCCGGCACCGCCCCGAGCTGGTCGTCTCCGACGGTTACCGCCGGGTGTGGGCGGCGACGACGGTGCACGCCAACCACCTCGAGTACCAGGCGAACGTGCACTTCCTCGAGCGGGCGCCGGGCTTCATCGGCGCCGAGCGGATCAAGCTCGACAAGTCGCCGTACGGGGACATCATCGCGCTGACCTTCAGCTCCGCCAAGGCCGTGCCCGCCCTCAACCCCGACGAGGTCATCGTCGGCACCGGCGCCACCACCGGCTACATGGTCCGCGCGGTCAAGGTCATCAAGGACGGCGCGAAGCTGATCGTGATGGGCGACCCGGTCGGGCTCGAGCAGACGATCGCCAGCGGCTACTTCGGCATGCGCGACGTGCAGGTCGACACCTCCGGGGCGCACTGCGTCTCGGGCGACTGCATCGGCGTGGTCACGCCCGTGCCGGCCTCCCCGGCCCTCGCCGGCGCGCCGGTCCACAAGCCGCTCGCCCTGGCCGCGAAGGGTCTCCAGAACGACCTGGTCGGCGACTTCGGGCTGGAGTTCGAGGTGCCGCTCGGTGACAGCGCCAAGGTGACGCTGTCCGCCGGCGTGGTCATCAAGGACTTCATGATCGACTGGGGCTTCTTCAGCATCGACGCCGTCAACATCGAGCTCGTGCCGACGGCGGGGGTCGTCGCGTCGTTCGAGGCCGCGATGCCGACCAAGAGCTTCACGCTCGGCCGCTACTTCCTCGGCGCGATCCCGACGCCCTTGCCGCTGAGCATCCACGTCAGCCCGCGCTTCGACCTCGACGTCGGCCTCGCGTTCGACGGCGGGCTGACGCTGACCGCCGAGACCCGGCTGAACAAGAGCGCGAGCGGCTGGGCCAACAGCACCACCCCGAAGCTCGAGGCCCACGCGAACCTGCTCGACGAGGACGACGCGGCCGAGGCGAAGATCACCCACGTGCTCGAGACCGAGCTCTCCCTCGGCCTCCTGAACGGCCCCTACATCGGGCCGAGCGCCTCGCTCGCCGCCAAGGTGACCACCGACGGCTGCGAGGCGTGCCTGACCGCGACCGCCGGCGGCGGCGTCGAGTTCGGCTGGAACATCCCGTGGGACGACGGCAACCTGTTCGAGCCGATCGTGGCCGCCCTCGGCGAGCTCGAGCTGGTCAAGCTGTGCAAGAGCATCGGCCTGCCCGGCTGCGAGCCGACGCCGCCCGGCGGCAGCTGGGGCGACGTGCACCTGATCTCGCTCGACGGCCTGCTGTACGACTTCCAGGCCGGCGGCGAGTTCGTGCTCGTCCGCGCCACCGACGATCGCCCGTTCACGGTGCAGACCCGCCAGGAGCCGATGAAGCTCGCCGACTTCAGCGGCACCGACCTGTCGCTGTCCATCAACACCGCCGTCGCCACGATGGTCGACGGTCACCGCGTCGGCCTCTACACCCGCCACACCGACCCGGTGCGGGTCGACGGGCAGGCCAAGGTGCTCGTCGCGGGCCCGCCCCTCATGCTCGGTCAGGGCAGCCTCGCGGTCGACGCCACCGGCAGGATCTACACGATCACCTACCCGAACGGCGAGGTCCTGACGGTCACCCGCAAGCTCGCGCACGGCCAGCCGCGCGCCCACTTCAACCTCGAGCTCACCCTGCTGCCCGATCGCGCGGGCGCGGTCGAGGGCCTGCTCGGCGACGCCGACGGCGTCACCACCAACGACATCGCCCTGCCCGGCGGCGCCACCCTCACCCAGCCCGTCGCCTTCGACGCCCTGTACTGGGCCGACAACAACCTCGCCGACGCCTGGCGCGTCGCCCCCGAGGACTCGCTCTTCGACTACGTCGGCGGTGCCACCCCCGCGACCTTCCGCGGCGAGCCCTACAGCCTGATGCCCGTCGCCCTGCCCCCGGCGACGATGCCCCACGTGCAGCTCGCGCAGCAGGTGTGCGCCGCGTGCCCGGACAACCTCGAGGGCACCTGCATGACCGATGTCGGCTTCACCGGCGACGTGTCGCTCGCCGACGCCTGCACCTTCGTGCCCGCCGACGACGTGGAGAGCGAGATGCCGGCGCAGTCGAGCGGCTTCGCGGTCTATCCGCTGAGCGGGGCGCAGATGCAATGCGACCCCGCCCGCAACGAGCTGGTCTTCCGCGCGCCCGGCGTGCAAAACGCCCACATCGACTTCACCGAGTACTTTACCTTCGAGCTTTACCACTGGAACGAGGATGCGAACGACCCCGAGGCCTCGGGGTGGGTGGGCATCGATGGCCTCTTCTCCGAGCACCCGCCCGCGGGCGGCTGGGGTGAGGACAGGTTCGTGTGTCGCCCGATCGGCGCCGGCTGGGGCGAGTGCGTGATGAAGCTGCGGCCCGAGAGCAGCCCATGCCTGCCCCGGAGCTCGAACAAGTACCAATGGAACCTGATCTCGTGGCGGACCGGCAGTTACTTCCAGCTGTTCCAGGACTTCACCGGCGGCGCCTGACGACCATGCGACCCTGCACCGGCGCGGATTGACTTCCGCCCCGGGCACACCGCCTGACGCCGGCTGACGTCGCCGGCATCCTCCATCGCGCCCGATCTCCGCCGCGTGCGCAATCGATGCGGACCACCGAGCCTCACGGCTTAACGATCGGGCTCGAATCTCAGGGTGAAGGTCGCGGGTGAGCGCCGCCAGGGTCAACGGCCCGCCGGGCCACCGGCCACCGGCCACTGGCCACTGTTCATTGCGGGACGCCGCAGAAGTCCTGCGGCTTGGCCCAGCCGACCATGTTGACCCACAGGTCCTGGACGTCGGCGTAGCCCTGCCAGTCGCTGTCGAAGGTGATCCACTCGTCGCCCCACACGATCACGCGGCCGCCCTTCATCGCCGTCTCGTGGGCGAGGCCGGCGTCGGCCTGCTCGACGGTGGCGAAGATCGTCGAGGTGCCCTGATTGCCGGTGTCGACCGGCGTGATGCCGCCGGCGAAGTTGACGTCGAAGATGCCC
>NZ_JACCSO010000576.1 GCF_013812955.1 Nannocystis sp.
TGGTGATGGCTCCGGCGTTCGCCGTCGCCGCCGACCTCACCGAGCCGATCAATACCATCTGCCCGGTGGACGGCATGGTCGTCGACGCGAAGAGCGACCCGATCGTGGTCAGCGATTCGTCCGGTCGCCAGAGCGAGCTGGTTCCGCTGGGGGTGTGCGCTCACGCGTCGTGCGCGCAGAAGGTGCGTAGCGACCCGCAGCCCTACCTGGATGCGGCACGTCGCGACCGGGTGGCCGCGCTCGACGGCGGCCACGAGGCGAATCGGGAAACCGCTTGGGGTGACGGCGATCGGTCGGTGGTGACGACCGACGCATCGAGTCGGGGCAAGGCGGCCGACCCCGCCGAACGCGATCTGATGAACGACCGGCCCAACGCGCTCAACCTGAAGCAGGACTTCGAGGATCTGGGCAAGAGCGCGGATCAGATCGAAGGCGATCGGATGGAGGAGAACGGCGAAGGCACGATGCGTCAGTGACCCGGGATCCGTAGCGAGCGACACCCTCGTGGCGAAGGCCGCGGGGGTGTTCGTCGTCAGGGGTTCATCCTTGTACCGCGGGAGGTCCCGGCACGGTCTCTGGCGAACAGGGGTTTCCATGTCCACCACGCCGTCTAGCACGCCAAGGCGCAACGCCGTGCCCGCCGGAATCGTCAGCACCGACGTGGCCGAACGCGTGGCGGCGCTGGTCGCCTCGTATCCGCGCGACCGTTCGCAGCGCATCGCGGCGCGCAGCTCGCCGTTCTGGAGCGGACTGACCGAGACCGGCACCGAACTGTGGTTGGACACCGGCGACATCGACGCGGCCGGGCAGTTGTGGTGCGACGAGTTCAGCGCGCTGACCACCAACAACACCCTGCTCAACAAGGAGGTGCAGAAGGGCACCTACGACGCGTTCATCAGCGAGACCGCACGTCAGTTGACCGACCTCGACGAACGCCAACGGGTGATCGAAGTCGCCTTCGTGCTCAATGCCGTGCACGCCCTGCGCCTAGTCGATCGCTTCGATTCGCGGGTCAGCGTCGAACTGCACACCGCGATGGCCGACGACGTCGAGTCGGCGGTGTTCTACGGCAAACGCTACTTCCACCTCTGCCCCGAGCACTTCATCGTCAAGGTGCCGCTGACGGCGTCGGGACTGATCGCCACGCGCGAACTGCGCGCGGCCGGCGTGCCGGTGAACTTCACCCTGGGCTTCAGCGCGCGGCACAACTACCTGGCCACCGCGTTCGCCCGGCCGAGCTACGTCAACGTCTTCCTCGGCCGCCTCGGCGCCTACATCGCCGACAACAAGCTCGGCGACGGCAAGCTGGTCGGCGAGCGCACGGCCCTGGCCAGCCAGGCGGAGATCGAGCGCGCCGGCGCAAATCACGACGAGCCCACCCTGCAGATCGCCGCCAGCCTGCGCGACGCCGGCCAGGTGCGCGATCTCGCCGGCATCGACGTCTTCACCATGCCGACCGCGGTCGCCGCGGCGGCCGAGAAGGAACTCGACGGTCGTTTCGACGACCGTCGCGAGACCAGATACAGCACGCGGTTCAGCGACGCGTTCACCGAGAAGGCCATCCGCGCCGACTCGTTGTGGGAGATCTCGGACGAGGTCGAAGCGCTGGTCGAGAGTCTCGACGAGTCGGTGCCCGCGACCGCCGAGGGCCTGGTCGAGCGCGCGCATGCCAGCGGTTGTGGCGACCTGTTCCCGAACCTGTCCGACGCCGATCGCGAACGCATCCGCGTCGACGGCAAGATCCCGAAGCACTCCGCCTGGTCCGACCGCATCGCCGATGGCGGCCTGGCGATCGACACCCTGCTCAACCTCGCCGGCCTCGCCTCGTTCGCCCAGGACCAGGCCGCGCTCGACGATCGCATCCGCCGGCTGACGGCTGGCTGACGACCAGCCCTACGGCGCGGCTGGAGTCGCTGGCGGTGACGGTGGCGGAGTCGCCGTCAGCGTCACCCCATCCGCCGTCATCGCCACGGCCACGACCTGTCCAGGCTGATCGCCGATGCTGACCGTGCCCAGCGTCTCCCAGCCTTCGATGCCGCCGTCGGCCTGGAAGCTCAGGGTCACGCTGCGCCCAGCTCGGATGGGGATGACGAAATCGTTGTCGCCGAAGGCGATGCGCTTGCGGAACACCTGCGCCTGGGTCGGCCCGTCGCCGCCGAGCAGCACCAGCGTGGTCGGTTCCGAGCCGACGTAGCCCGACCCGCCATACCAGGAATCCCACGGATCATGCCAGCCGTGATGCCAGGGATCGCTGCGATAGCGGCTGTGGTGATGGTGATGGTGATGGAACCCGACATAGGTCGATGCGCCGCCGCGATGGTAGTCGGCGACAAACGCGGGATCGACCCGCACCGTGAAGGCTACCGGCACGCCGTCGGGATCGCCCTGGGCGCGTTGCTGGCCGCAGCCGGCGAGGGCGATGATCAGGGGCAGCGAGAGTGCGATGAGCGCTGAGCGCATGGGCGGCGCCTTGTACCGGACGTGGACTGATCGAAGGTCGATCGTACCACCGCCGTCCCAACCCTCCAGGCTGGCCCGATGAAACCGATCGACCCCCATGCGAATCTCCGTTCCGCCAAGGCCCGCCGCGCCAAGGCCGCGGTCCGGGAACTGCTCGGCTATCTCGGGGACGATCCCGATCGTGAAGGCCTGATCGAGACTCCGACGCGGGTGCTCAAAGCCATGGCCGAGCACTTCGCCGGCTACCATGTCGATCCGCGGGCCTACCTGGAGAAGACCTTCGAGGACGTCGGCGGTTATGACGAGCTGGTCCTGGTCAGCGACATCGAGGTCCACAGCCACTGCGAGCACCACATGGTGCCGTTCGTCGGCAAGGCCCACGTCGGCTACATCCCCGCCGGCCGGGTGGTCGGGCTGTCCAAGCTCGCGCGCGTTGTCGACGCCTTCGCCCGGCGCCTCCAGGTGCAGGAGAAGCTGACCGCCCAGATCGCCAACACCATCCAGGAGGTGCTGAAGCCGCAGGGCGTCGCGGTGGTCCTCGAGTGCCAGCATTTCTGCATGTGCCATCGCGGGGTACGCAAGCCGGGCGCCTGGACCACGACCAGCAAGCTGCACGGGGTGTTCCTCGAGAACTCGGCCTCGCGCCTCGAGTTGCTGACGCTGATCGGCAGGAAGCGGGGGTGAACCGGTGGGTGGTTTCAGGTTGGCCCGGGCCGCATAGCTGACTCGGACGGGCTGCGTAGCATCCGGTCTGCGGCCCTGCCGCGATTGCGGGAGCAGACATGTGTCGCGGACGCGGATCCGAACCTGACCGGATCGTTATGACCTTGCCTGAATGGCGTCGCCCGAGCCGAGCGCCTGACGTAGAAGCACGTCCTGCCGGCGCGGCGCGTGCGCGCGGAATGGGATCATGACCGCCAGCGGAGTCAGCCAGCCGCCTGAACCGGAAATGCCGGTCGAGGACCACCTCAGACCGTCGCGTCGCCCTGGCGACGCGGTGTCGGTGCTGCTGGTCGAGGACAATCTGGGCGACGCGCGCCTGGTCGAGGAGCACCTCGCTTCCGGCTACGGACCCGGTCACGAGATGACCCACTGCAAACGGCTGAGCGACGCGATCGCCTGGCTGGATGAGCACCACTGCGATCTGGTGCTGCTCGACCTGTCGCTGCCCGACAGCCGCGGCCTCGCCACCCTGCAACAGCTGCTCGGCCATGCCTTCGGCGTGCCCGTGGTGGTGCTGACCGGGGCCGACGACGAAGCGCAGGCCTATCAGGCGTTCCAGAGCGGCGCCCAGGACTACCTGCACAAGGATGCGATCGATCCGCAGCGCCTGGCCCGCACCGTGCGTTACGCGATCGAACGCAAGCAGTGGGAGGATTCGGTCCTCACCAACGACGAACACATCCACCGGCTCGAGAAGAGCGAGGCCATCGCCCGGCTGTGCGAGGGCCTCGCCCACAACTTCAACAACATCCTGACCGCCATCCTCGGCAATTGCGAACTGCTGTTGGCGCGCATCGCCCAGGACGACAAGGCGACGCGCTATGCCGAGAACATCCAGGAAGCCGCGCGCCAGGCGGCCGACCAGACGCGCGAACTGAAATCGTTCTGCCGCGAGCGCAAAGCCCAGCCGCAGCGGGTCGACCTGGCCCGTTTCCTGCGCGGACTCGCTCCATTGCTCGCCGGCGCGGCATCGCGGCGCATCGACCTGAACGTGGAAAGCGATGCCGACGACGCCTGGGCCCTCGCGGATCCCGGCGAACTCGAGCAGGTCGTGCTGAATCTGGTCCAGAACGCGCAGGCCGCGGTCGCGACCGTGGCGCCGACGGCCGACGGTGGCCAGGGCGAGGTGCGCGTGCGGGTGCGCCGCATCGATCTGGCGAGCGCCGAGGTCGGCCATCCCGACACCGTGCCTGCGGGCAGCTACGCCGTGATCGAGGTCGTCGATGACGGACCCGGCGTCGCGAGCGAGATCGTGCCGCGGATCTTCGACTCGTTCTTCACCACCAAGGGCGGGAAGAGCGTCGGCCTCGGCCTGACGACCTCGCTCGCGCTGGTCC